>JANODK010000037.1:0-5077 GCA_031412655.1 Chryseolinea sp. | reverse complement strand
TGTATCATGGTGAAAAGGTACCGGGTTTTCCTGCCCACCCGCACCGTGGATTTGAAACGCTAACTATCGTTACGAAAGGGCTTGTTGATCATTCCGACTCACTGGGCGCAGCAGGACGTTTTGGGTTTGGTGATGTGCAATGGATGACAGCCGGCAAGGGCGTTCAGCATTGTGAGATGTTTCCGTTGTTGAATAGAGAGAAAGACAATCCTTTAGAACTGTTTCAAATATGGCTCAACTTACCGAAAGCTAATAAGTTCGCAGCTCCACATTTCGCTATGCTATGGAATGATGCTATTCCAACGTATACTGCAAAAGACTCAAATGGAAAAACTACAAGCGTGCGCGTTATCGCAGGAAAAATAGAAAATGTAAAGGCACCTAATCCTGCCCCTAATTCATGGGCGGCTGATGTTAATAATGAAGTAGCTATTTGGACGATTAAGTTAGAAGCTGGTGCACAATGGAAATTGCCAGTAGCATCTGCTGGAGTGAATCGCTCGCTCTATTTCTATGAAGGATCTTCAATCGAAATTGCAGAAAAGAATCTCACATCGCATCAGGCTATTGAACTCCATGCTGATAAAGAAGTGATTTTGAAAAATGGTGATACAGAAAGTTCTCTGCTATTGTTACAAGGTAAGCCTATAAGCGAACCAGTTGAACAATACGGACCATTCGTGATGAATACACAAACTGAGATTCAGCAAGCCATGAATGAATATCAAATAACACACTTTGGTGGATGGCCCTGGCCTAGTTACGAACACGTTCATCCAAGAGAGAAGACTCGGTTTGCAAAATATCCCGATGGAACAGAAGAGGTGAAATGATTTTCATCTCTTTGTCCAACCGGTATTGAATGTTTAATATTAAATGAGTTAAAAACTCTTTCTACTTTAAACTCTTTAGATAGGGCACACTGTCCTTTAGTATTGCCATGTTATCCATTTCAACAAAAAAGTTTTTCAAACCACCGGTCTTCGCAGCATCAAAAAATTCTTTCCAATCTACCTTACCTTTTCCAAGGGCTACCTGATCTTCTCCTACACCAGACCAATCCGACAAGTGAGCTGAAATAAAACGACCTGGATATTTTTTAAAATAATCAGCTGCTTTATAGCCGGCAATAATCACCCACACTTGAAATTGCATTTTGATTACTGTAGGATCGAGTTGTTGAAGCAATACATCATAAATTATTTGACCTTCTAATTTTTCAAACTCCATATTATGGTTGTGATAACCCATTTGTATTCCGTTCTTCTTTGCCAGCTCTCCGATTTTATTAAGTTCATCAGCTGATCTTTTCCAATCGCTTAGCGTAGCATTTTCAGGCAAACCAAAAGCAGATAGTATCATTTGCGAAAGCCCCAGTTCTTTAGCAAAATCCATTCGTTCCTGACCATGTTCTTTTAATTCGTCAAATCCATAATGGCAACTCACGCAGGTCATGCCGGCACCATTAATAATTTTCTTCATCTCTCCGGCCTTTAAATTCTCAAGCGGACCAAAACCATATTTTGAATATCCGGGAGGGGAACACATCTCTAAACTTTGATAGCCCAGACCCGCCATCGTCTTTAAAGTGCCTGCAAAATCTTTTGCGAGTTCCTCCCGTATCACCCAGCTTTGAAATCCAATAGGCCCTTTAACGGAGGAAAGATTTTTCGCTTGTAAAAAAGATGGGATGATTGCTGAAGTAAGGGCAAGACCTGCTGCACCTTTGTAAATGAATTCTCTTCGTGTCAGGTTGTTCATAATATTTAGTTGTGTGGTTAATTAAATTGAAGAAAGTTCCCAGCCTTTGCGATATTCTCTCGACAGGTATTTGTTGGCCTCGGGGATGTTGGTGATTTTCATCGATGCTGCATCGTAATACAAGGTCTTGCCTGTGCGCAGAGCAACGGCATACAAGTTAATAGCTTCAGTAAGCGGCCATGCATCTCGCAAACTTCCCGGACATTGTTTCCCCAACAGACAGCCTTCAATAAATTTCTTTGGTATGTATTGATCAGGTGTGTCCTCTTGCTCAACATCTTTCTTGGATTCACCTGTGCGTTTACCAGAAATGATTTGCGGATTACCTGCATGAAAGCCTGCCAGAATTTTTCCTTGGTCTCCGATGAACATCATTCCCTCTGATGGCATTTCTTTATTTTGTTTGTACAACTCTTCAGGCACAGGTGGCCTCATACCTCCGTCATACCAACACAGATCAACCGCTGGTCTTGATCCCTTGGCAGGAAATTTAAAGCGAACCTGACTTGACATTGGAAATGAAAAATCATTCTTCACACGAAACGGAACGTCTCCATTCAAACCACAAACATGACTTAAGTTTGGTTCAATGATAGTAGGTGCATCTAACTGCAAAGCATTGAACACAGTCCACAAACTATAGTACCCCATATCCGCCATTGATCCGCCACCGAAATCATACCATCCACGGAATACCATGTTTGTGTAGTTGGAATGATACGGTCTTTCACGTTCAGGTCCAAGCCATAAATCCCAATCAAGTCCTTTAGGTACGGGCATCGTTTCAGTAGGTAGTGTAGCGTACTGTGGCCATACAGGTCGGTTAGTCCAGTTGTGTACTTCTTTTAATGTACCAATTGCACCACTGTTGATCCATTCCATAATGGTGTCCATCGATCCATTTGAATCCCAGGCAATCAGGTGAGTCGTTGCATTTGATTTTTTTGCCATATCAATCACCTGCTTTCCTTCCATCAATCGATTTGATATGGGCTTGTGCATAGTGACGTGTTTGCCACGTTTTAAAGCTGCCATGGCGATCAGGCCATGCAAATGATCTGGCGTCATAATCTTAACAGCATTCAAATCTTTTTCCTTCTCAAACATCTCACGAAAGTCAGCGTAAGCGGAACAACCTTTAAATTTTTCTATCGCTCGAACGTTAGCATAGTATGCATCAACTATTTGCTTTCCATTATCTCTGCCACCTGGAATGACATTGTCTCCTCCCGGATTCCAGTTGGCATCTTTGATCCCTTCGCGTATTTGATTTCGTAAATACTCTTTGCCCCAATCGCGATAACCAACAGCTTCTTTATTAGGATCGCAAATGGCAACGATTTGAACCTGAGGAGCGGAAAGCAGTGGCACCATTTCGCGAAGACCTTGCGTACCGGTGCCAATATAAGCGAGCGTTAATTTATCGCTCGGAGCAACAAAATCATTTCCTCCCAGAACATGTCTCGGAACAATGGTGAAAGCAAGTGCTGCTGTTGTCATGCCTCCAATGAACTCTCTTCGGTTGATGGAACGCTTTGAGTTTTTCTTTTTGGCTTTCATACTTTGAAAAGGGATTGGTTCTATAGTTCAGAAATTAAGAATGTGCGATTCCAACACGATCAGATTTTTGAAGACAATCTTCTGCTCCTCACTGCTTCAGATCAAACGCAAGCAAAAGTGGCTAAACAATCTACATAATTCATAGATGAAAGGCCACCTCAATTATTTAGATACAACAAGTCGGATATGGAAGGTATTCCTGGTTGGCAGGCGGGGATAGTAAACACAACTAACTGGAGAGGCGATAAAATAACAATCCTCCAAAACAATAATTGAATTGCTGTTTTGGAGGATTGAATAATTTGGAGGAAATTATTCCGTTACCTGAAAATCAACAACGAATGGTTCTTCAAGCACATCTAGTTTTCCTAATAGCTCACCAAACTTTTTATGTTCTGGATGTGGTAGATACGCATCGCGCGAAGCAGCATCTTTAAACGTGAGCAAATAAGCGTGTGTAAATCCTTTGTTCAGATTTTCAGGACTGTTGTTCACACCATATTCAAACGAAACAATGCCAGGAATTTTTCCTTTCAGAGCTTTGAATGCCTGTGTTACTGTTTCAATCTGTTCAGGAGTAGCTTTCTCCTTATACTTAAAGATAACAATGTGTTTTACTTCACTTGATTTAATAAACATAAAGTTCGCAAATAATGTGAATGCACTAAGTACGCAAATTGACAAAAGGATTTTTGTTTTCATGATAATTAGATTGTTACCAAATGTAATTGATTCAGTCCTTAATATCAAAGTTTATGGCTGCTCAAAAAGTCAATTAAAAAGGAGAGGGCTGGCCTTCTTCTTTTTAATTGTTACGGTGGAATTTAACTGCATTTATTTCTCCTCTTTCAAAGAAGCGAGAAAACTCACTACATCACGAATTTCTTTTTTCGTTAAAAGATAAATCATAGGAGGCATGCTTGAAGTAGAGTTGATTCGCTTAACAACATCTGTTTTAAGAATCAATGTGTCGGGCTTATCGCCAATCTTTAAAACAAAACCATTTGGTTTTTCTTCCTGAAGAATGCCACTTATCTTTTTGCTGTTCTTCAATTCTAAAGTAACACTTCCAAAGCGTGGAGCGATGCGGGCACTTGGTTCGATGAGTGCTTCAAGAATTTGTTCACGCGTCAACCGGCTTGCTACTCCATTAAGTCTCGGGCCTGCTGAACCGCCATAGTCATCGAATGAATGACAGCGAATACACTGCGCTGTTTGATGACTCCAGAAAATCTGACCTCCACGTCTTGGATCACCTCCCATTAGTGCTCCAACGTATGCAGCCTTCAAAGAGTCAGGAGAAGAATTGGTGCTCAATTTCTTAAAACGATCGATCAACACTTTTGAATGTGTACTATCAATTGCATCTGCAAGCTCAAGCTGGACTTCTGCCGGAAGTTTTTTTGCTTCCAGTTTAGCAAGCAATTGATCAAATGTTTTCTCCGAATATTGCAAAGGCAATGTACCTAAAGTCGTAATCGCAGCTTGTTTCTCCTCTGTTGTTCGAGTGTTTATAACATCGGTGAGTAAAGAAGCCATGAGTTCTTTTGGAATATCCATGCTGGCCAGCAAATCAAGGCCAACAACACGAACACTTTTTTCTTTATCAGCCAGCGCAACTTTAATGGCTACATCGATCTGCTTATCTTTTAATGCAGCAAGGGCATTGAGTGCCTCAACCCGAACCTCAGGTGCTGGATCTGTTTTCAAACGCGTCAACAATTGAGCTGAGGCCTTTTCAATTTTTAATTTTCCA
>JANODK010000036.1:0-2333 GCA_031412655.1 Chryseolinea sp. | reverse complement strand
AAATGTAGCAGTAGAATCACCGCATAACTGCTAATATTACTAATTTTATCGTCGCGGCTCATTTCTTCCAGTTCTTCAACTATGACTAATGCCCCGGAAATATCACCTTTGAGCAGTAAGTCTTTGAGTGTGAGTAATTCTTCCATGACAAATGCCTCAATTTTGGGCAATCCTATTATAGCTTAGGAAGTGCGATCGCTCTTGACAAATTTCTTTCAATCTTCGGATAAGATTAAATTCAGAGCGCGATCGATAATTTCCTCTTTATTGACCAAGCGTGATAATTCTCTGGGTTCATAAACCCCTTCTGCTACTTCCAAAGAAGCTTTGTTCAATGCTTGAATGTATGCTTTTTCTACGACTTGCTTTAACTCTTCTACTGACAAATAAAAGCTGTTGCCTTGTGGACGCTCATTCAGTCCTTGAATTTCTAAAACAGAGTTACGAATGGAGATATCCCAAGACCGAGTTGTGCGATTTTCGGCTTGCTGTTTAATCAAATGTAGTAACAGAATTATTGCATAGCTACGAATGTTATTGATAATATCTTTTTTGCTCATTTCTTCCAATTCTTCAACTATGAATAACGCCCCGGAAATATCACCTTTGAGCAGTAAGTCTTTGAGCGTGAATAATTCTTCCATCACCAATGCCTCAGTTTTGGGCAATTCTATTATAGCAGAAGAAGTGCGATTGGCAAATGCTAAATATTGTTTAAAATTGATTGTTAGAGATTTTGCCTGTGTTATGATATTACTAAATTTTAATGAGCTAGATTTTATGACTGTAGCAAATGATATTGTGTCCCACAGCATTAGCAATAGCGGTCTAATCAACTTTCGCATCACTATGCAACGCCTTCTGGAACTTTTAGATTTAGAAGAAGAGGATGATTACGGGATTTTACGGCCGACTGAGTATGCTTTTAGGACAGCGGTAAAATTGGTTGTAGAAGCCTACGATGCGATCGGTGAAAATTTCCCTAAAGCCTCGTCAGCTACAGATGAACTAGGCGGGATATTTATAGATTGGACAAGCCTAGATCCAGATCGTACAGTCCGCCTATTCTGCCCTTGTAGTCCAGAGCGATCGGCTGACATTTATCACCATGCCAGTGATGAATATGGAGTGGATGATGTCGTTTCAGTGCCAACATTAGTCCGCTGGTTACAGTGGTTTAACGGCCAATGATAGAAAAATCTTTTGAGAGTTCACCAGAGTTTGAACCATTGGCTGATAATATTCTTGTTTACCGAGCGCTGCGAAAAAGATGGATAGATCAAGATAGATTAATAGTTAAAATTGATGCTTACTATTTGCGTCAGCGAATAAACGAACGGGGTATTTCTGTCAATTTTTCAATTGAGCAATCTTTGGCTGCTATCAGGAATTGTGAGGGAGTTGCGGGGCTTTATGTAGGGGGAATTCGGGAACTGAATCTGGATGTATTGCGCGACTCTTCATCTCATGCAAGTATTATCGGTTTGCCTTATCGCGAAAATGACGCTGCAAATGCTGATGAACTTGCACTTTTGTTGGCAAGGCAGTCTCAAATTGTATGGACACCTTAAAAAGCGATCGCACCTTTTTCCAGGCGCGATCGCTGTGATATTCGTCTCTATCTACATATCACTAATTGAAAAGGACAAGCTGTCTATATTCTTCAGTTTTTGTTTGTGATTCATTTGACTCATTTGACAACAAGTTTTGGTTGACTATTTCCTTCGCGATCGCATTCACAACAGGCACGCAAACAGAGTTACCAATTTGCTTATAACTTTCGCCAACATTCGGATAAATTTTAAAATTTTCAGGAAAACCCATCACCCGATAACATTCCTTAATCGTCATTTTTCTTACCATGTCTTTCTCAGGAATGTAAATGAAGAATCTGCCCGAAGTTTCTTGCGAGGGGATAGTCGGATGCACTCCATCTACCGAATAAATTCTATTCGGCTGCCTATGAACCCTTGATAAATGTTCTGTATTTGGTCTTACACCCGTTTTCCAAGTGCCTTTATTCCTGTAACCGACAAATAACAAACCCGATACTTGCCGCCTTGGGCTGTCAATTAAAGTATACTCTGATTTGTCCAATATTTCAAAATCACCTTCTACATCTAGAAAATCCCGAAGTTTGGGCGGAAATTTACTTTTCAACTTAGAAAATTTGAACTCTTTACCCCTAGTCCCGATAATAAATATCCTTTCTCGATGTTGCGGCAGCCCAAAGTCTTTAGCATTCATAATTTTATAGTCTACGTTGTATCCCAAATCTCGCAGACTAGCAAGAATAACCTTTAAAGTATTGCCGCGATCGTGATGGATTAAGT
>JANODK010000035.1:0-36282 GCA_031412655.1 Chryseolinea sp. | reverse complement strand
ATTGCCTTCTTTTCCATACCCCAATTTCTAAAGTTAAAAAATATTGAAACCGAAACACTTTATACAATAAGCCTGGTTAGCATCACCATCTTTACATTACTCTTTATCATTCTGGCTTTCGGCTACCTGGCTAAGGCAAGAACCTTTGCGCAGGAAAAAATTCAGTACAAGAAATTGACGGTTAAAGAGTTTTTTCAGAGTCGGTACATCTTGCTAATGTCTTTGTTTGTTATTTTCTCTACAATTGCTGTCAGCTTTGTAAACTACTCCTTTCTAAAAGTTGCTCCTCTTGTTTATACCGATTCAGAGGGATTAACTGGCTTCATCAGTTACTTCGAGTTGACCATTGTTGTCTTTGGATTCTTGTTCGATATATTCGCCACCGATAGAATTCTTGAGGCGTATGGTATGCGTGTCGCCTTGTTGGTAAGTCCCATTCTTCTGGGTTTGTTTACTGTAACTGCCCTTATATTGGGTTCTATCTTTGGATATACACCAGAAGGTAACAGCCTCTTTATATTTTTCTTTATCATTATTGCGGTTACTCGATTATTTGCCAGCTCTTTAAAAGATGCCCTGGATAGTCCTACCTTTAAATTCTACCTCCTGCCAATTGAAGGAAGTATTCGTATTGATGTTCAAACCAAAATTGAAGGTTTGGTTACAGCATTCGCGAGTGTAGTAGCCGGTGGGCTTATCATTCTCATCATGAACGTAGACTTCTTCTCACTGATTTATATTACACTCTTTACCGTTCCTTTAATTGTTATGTGGCTTGTGGTTGTAAATCGCATGCACAGCAGCTATCAGAAAACTTTGGAAGATACGCTTGCCCTAAATAAGACTAAGATGAATCGCAAAGCTGAGAAGGAATACACCATCAAAACTGTTTTAGAGAAAGAAGTGAATAGCTCTGCTGAAGAAAAAGCGATCTATGGTTTAAAGCTGATGGAGAAGTTAGAGCCTGCACTATTCGAAAACTCTGTCATTCGATTAGCCGATAGCACCTCTCCTGCCATTCGAGCTTTTGCGGAAGAGAAGATAAAAACACTTGAACTTCAAAACGATGGAAAAAAATCAGATATCCGATCATTAGCCGAAAAGGCCAGTTCCGAATCAGAAGATAGCGACTTGCTTTCTATATCTCCGGAAAAATTATTGAAGCTAAGCAAATCAGTTAAACAGGCAGATCGCATTTTAGCTGCCAAGCTTCTTCGTAAACTGATCAGTGCACGGACTATTTTTATTTTGCTGGAACTCCTTCGCGATGTCGATCCAAAAGTTCGGTTCGAAGCTTTGTTTACTGCGCGCAAAGTAAAACGTCAGGAAACCTGGCCGGTATTGATTGAACTTCTTCACTCTCCTTCTTATAGTCACTTGGCTGCTTCAGCAATCAGAGAAGCTGGCGAGTCTGTGCTTCCTACATTAGAGTCTGCCTTTCATAAATCCGGACAAAGCGATATGGTTATGTTGCGCATTGTTCAAATTATGGGTCGTATTGGTGGACGATACGCATTGCAATTGTTATGGAAGAAAGCAGACTACCCGGATAAGCGAATTGTAAAACAAATTCTCTACTCGCTTCGCTATATACATTATCGTGCAGAAGGTCGTGAGGCAAGACATGTAATTGATTTACTGGAAGCAGAGATGAGTAAAACCATTTGGAATCTTGCTGCTTTAGATGAACTTCCCGGAACCAATGAGTTCGTTCATTTGCGTGAAGCTTTGAATGAAGAAGTGGTTGAGAACTATGATCAGATTACCTTATTGCTTTCGATACTGTATGATCCTGAATCTATTCAGCTGGTAAGAGAGAACATCGAAACAGGAGATCCGGATAATATAGCATTTGCCATGGAATTGATGGATCTGTTTATTGATCCTGAACTAAAACCGAAGTTAGTTCCATTGTTAGATGATATGCCTGTACCCGAAAAGCTAAAGCATTTACAAGTATACTTTCCGCGTGAAAGCTATAACCCCATTCAGGTTATCAACTATATTCTCAATCGTGACTTCAATCAGAACAATCGCTGGACAAAGGCATGTGCTGTTCATGCCTCTGCGTTCATTCCTGATTTTAGAATAAGCCGAGGATTGATTGCCCAGGTCTTTAATACAGACAGAGTTCTACAGGAAACAGCAGCGTGGGTAATCTATAATAAAGATCAAAAAGCGTATGAGACCATTGGCGAAAGAATACCTCAACGCGATAAAAAATTCATGGATTCAGCCATCGAAAAAAACCAACTTCTTGATGGTTTAGATGATGGATTTTTTCTTGGAATTGAAATGGTGATGTTTATTAAACAATCTCCCATCTTCAAAAACATTCATGGCTCATTGTTAAGTGATCTGGCAGATAAAATTACGCCACTTGATCTTGATCGTGGAGAGTCTGCCCGATTCAATCCGGATGATCACAACACACCGATTTTCATTATTGCGCATGGCCAATTGAGCTTGAAGAGTGATCAAACAATACTATCTACACTTAAAACTGGAAATGTATTTGGCGATCTGTTTCAGAATGGACCAATCGTTCGTGCTAATTCTTTAGAAGCCATTGAGCGATCTGTTATTTTCAAAATAAACTTAATGGATTTCTATTTTGTAATGGCCAATCACCACGAACTGGTGCAAGGCATTATCAAAAATATTACGGAAGAAAATAAACACTATTCATAACTAACAAATAAAGACCTCATGCAATTTGAAATTGATGTATTGATTGCTTTTGCCGACCGTGACAACGAATCGACCGCGAAGAACGAGCCGGGCTGGGTATCGCAATTCAAGAAGTTTCTGGAGCTGATGCTGACACAAGTGTTGGGTGAGAAACCAAATGTATTGATCAAAGCAGATTATGATAATTTAGTTTCTCCTAGACTTGATAATGTGGGAGTCTTCGTAGCGATCTTATCAAAAGATTTCATTGAATCGGGAAAATGCCTTGACCATGTTGAATCATTTTACAAAGCAGTAGAGTCAACTTCGAAAAAGAAGAACCGGGCATTTAAAGTTTTCAAAACTCCGCTCAGTGTTCAGGAGCAACCTCCACGCTTACGCGATTCCATCGGCTATGACATGTATCAGCTTGATCCGGATTCAGGCGAAACAAAAGAATATACAGATTATTTTAGCACAGAAGCCGAGCGTCAGTATTGGATGAAGATGGTAGATCTTGCCTATGACATTTACGAAACATTGCTCTACCTGAAAGACGATACGGCCAGTGCAGAGGTAAAAAATATCTACAAACGCAAAACCATTTACCTCGCTGAAACGGGCCACGATCTTTCCGTTCAACGAAACATCATAAAGCGTGAATTGCAGCGTCATGGATATCAGGTTTTGCCCAATCATACGCTTCCTGGAAATGCAAGTGATCTGGAACGCACCGTTAGGAAAGAGTTAGATGAATCAGCGTTATCCATTCACTTAATAGGAAGTGCGTATGGAGAAATTCCGGAAGGTTCTGATCGTTCTGTTGTCGATATCCAAAATAAACTGGCGGCTGAGAAAAGTCTACAAGCAAAAGAAAGAAAAGAAGAGTTTAGTCGGTTAGTGTGGATCTCGCCTAATCTCACACACGCCAGCGAGAAACAAAAAGCATTTATCGAAAACATTAAGCGTGACGCTGAAGTACAGGAAGGTGCAGACATCTTGCAAACTTCACTTGAAGATTTTAAAAACATCATGCGCGAAGAATTGGTAGATGCAGGAGAAAAGAAACCTGTGGATGAAGGTGGTGGACATACCATCTACATGATGCATGATAAAGTAGATCGTGTAGCGGTACGACCTCTTATTGACGTGATGGAAAAGTCAGGATTCAATGTTTTAATACCGGATTATGAAGGTGAGTTATTGGAGCTCCGTCAAAAACACATCAACAACTTAAAGAATCTGGATGGCGCCATTATTTATAAAGGTAATGTAAACGAACAATGGGTGCGTATGAAAGCACTTGATTTGTTGAAAGCCCCGGGCTTCGGAAGAAAGAAACCTATTCTTGCCAAGGCGATTTTTACAACACCCGGATCAAGTTTGAACAACGAAAGTTTTAGAAGCCAGAACCTGCGTGTTATTGAAGGTGATGCTGCCGCATCCATTGAATCACTGAAGTCTTTTTTAAAAGAATTTAATGCTTAATCATGAGTCAATTCATTGATGAAACAATAGTCGAGATCAATAATCCCTTCCCGGGCCTTCGACCATTTAATATTGATGAGAGTCATCTCTTCTTTGGTCGCGAGGGCCAAAGCGATGAAGTACTACTCAAACTTTCGAAGAGTCGGTTTGTTGGTGTAATCGGTCCTTCAGGAAGTGGTAAATCATCTTTCATCTATTGCGGTGTAATGCCAATTTTATATGGAGGATTTCTTACCGATGCGAGCCCAAATTGGGAAGTAATTGTTACACGGCCAGGGGGAGGTCCTATTGACAATCTCGCGGAAGCGTTATTAAAAAACAATCCTGAGTACATTAAATCAGAAGCCGAAGAAAAGAAAATAAAGCGCACCATTTTTTCAACGTTGTTACGCAGTAGTTCACTGGGATTAGTAGAAGCTATTGAACAAACCCGAAAAGAAGCCGATGTTAATTACCTGGTGCTGGTCGATCAGTTTGAAGAACTCTTTCGCTTTAAGGACAGTCATAGCGCCAACTCAGTAAACGAAACATTGGCGTTTGTAAACTTATTAATGGAGGCCGTTAATTATCCGGATGCTCCCATTTACATTGCCATCACCATGCGTTCTGATTTTATTGGTGATTGCGCCCAATTCCCTGAGCTCACCCGAAAAATAAACGACAGCCATTATCTGATCCCACAACTTACGCGGGATCAAAAACGAAATGCCATTGAAGGTCCTGTTGCAGTTGGTGGAGCGAAGATCGCTCCTCGATTAGTTCAGCAACTCCTAAATGACTTAGGAGATAATCCAGATCAGCTTCCCATTCTTCAACACGCCCTTATGCGGACGTGGAGTTATTGGTCATCCTATCGTGACGTTGCTGAAGAGGCCGTTGACTTAAAGCATTATGAGGCCATCGGCACCATGGCGGAAGCCCTATCCATGCATGCCAATGAAGCCTTTGATGAATTAACAGAAGATCAAAAATACATTTGCGAAATATTATTTAAAGCCATCACTGAAAAACGCGGTGAGAACTTTGGGATTCGCAGACCAACCAAGCTCAATGAAATTGCGGCTATAGCAAGTGTATCCGAAGAAGATGTAATTGCTGTTGTTGATAAATTCAGAGAGCCTGGTCGGTCTTTATTAACACCAGCACATGGTATTAACATCATATCAAAATCCATGGTCGACATCTCACATGAGAGTTTGATGCGTATCTGGGTGCGATTAAAAAATTGGGTTGATGATGAAGCGGATGCCGTGCAGATGTATACACGTCTGGCAGAAGCAGCATCCATGTACCAGGTAGGTAAAGCCGGATTGTGGCGTCCACCTGATTTACAACTCGCATTGAACTGGCAAGCGAAACACAAGCCCACTTTAGTTTGGGGACAACGCTACCATCCCGCTTTCGAGCGCACGCTAATTTTCTTAGAGTATTCAAAGAAAGAATGGGAGACCGAGCAGCGCATTAAAGAGCAAGAGCAAAAAAACAAACTCAAGCGTGCACGTGTCTTTGGAATTGTAATGGCTACTGCTACTGTAATATCCATTCTGTTTTTGGTTTATGCCATATACGCAAAATCAATTGCTGATGCAGCATCAAATTTTGCTAAAGCTGAAACTGCCAGAGCAAAAGGTCTTCAGAAAGACGCGGAGAATTCCAGGGATGAAGCAACAAAAGCAAAAGAGGCTGCACAACGAGATCGTGATGCTGCTTTGGCTGCACAAAAGGCTGAAGCAGTAGCTAAGTTACTTGCTCAAAAAAATGAAGTGCTAGCAAAGAAGAACGCTGAAGAAGCAAAACGAAATGCCAATACTGCGCGACTAAATGCTGATGAAGCTAACCGAAATGCTTTGGAAGCAAAAAGGCAAGGTGAAATTGCAACCAAGAATGCGGCAGATGCGCAGCGTCAACGCTACCTCGCCATTGCAAAAGCGATGGCAGTGAAATCAAAAGAATTAACTGACCCTGAGCAGGAAGCCCTTATTGCACAGCAAGCGTATAAGTTTAATACACAATATGATGGTTACATCTATGACAATGATATTTACAACGGTCTGTATGCAGCCCTTAAAAACAATGACGATCCATTAACCAAAAGTTTAGAAGCTCACGATCGCGGTGCTGCCCGAACGCTGGTCACTCGTCCTTCGGCAAACCAGATTTTCTCTGGCGGAAGTGATGGAAAAATATTCCGCTGGACAGAAGAAAATAATCATTGGAAATCGGAAGTAATTGTTACCAGTACCGATTATCAATATTATTCTATCGCCATTAGTCCGGATGGAAACTGGCTTGCTGCCGCTGGATTATTTCCAAGCAATGAAGCGAATAACTATGTAGAGTTATATAATCTGAATGATGTAAAAGCTGCACCGAAAAAAATAAGAGGTTATGCCTATGCCATTGAGAATGTAAACTTTACACCGGATAGCAAAGGATTCTATGCCCGTGATAATTCTGGTAAGAGCATTAAGTATTCTGATTTAACAACGAGTAAGGAAGTAATAAAGGCTCCGGTAAAAATAAACGCCATTGATTTAAGTGTCGATGGGAATAAAATTGCAGGTGCGGGTGAAAATGGAAGTCTTTATGTATGGGATGTTCAGGTTAATTTTTCAGTTAAAGAAATTAAAGACTTGGGCCAGCATCTTACTTCGGTTACCATTGCGCCAGAAGGTAGACGAATTGTTGTGGGAGATAACACAGGCCTTTTGAAAATATATGATAATCAAACTGGTTTTGTTATTCGCACCTTGCCTGGTCACGAATCGTCAATAGAAGAGATTCAGTTTAATCATGCTGGAAACTTTATGGCCACCGCGAGCAAAGACAAAACCGTTCGCCTCTGGAATATGAATAGTTTAAAAGAGCAGCCTATCAAATTAAGTGATCACCGCGATTGGGTTTGGAGTGTTGCCTTCACACCAGATGATGAACAACTTCTCGCCAGTGTTCACAGCTCTACCGAAACCGTGAAAGGTGTTGAACATACGATTCACGCCTGGCCAACAAAAATTCCAAGAATGGCCAGCATTTTATGTGGCGTGGTAAATCGTAACATGGATAAAGATGAATGGGAGACGTATGTAGGCGATAACAAACCCCAACAGACGTGTGCTGACATTCCCGAAAATAATAATTGATGAAGAATGAAAAAACTTTTACCCTCTATCCTATTTCTATTTTTATCCGCAACCAGTTACGCCCAGCTTACTTCTGGAGCGCAAACATTGCGTCTTGCACGCGCTACGTATGAACAAGGAAGATTGCATGAAATACCATCCATCCTTGAAGGCTTCTTACCAAAATTTAACAAGCAGGAGAAAGTAGAAGCCTATAAACTTCTAACATTATCCTACATCTACCTCGAAGAGCCGGAGAAGGCAGACGATGCCATGCTTAAACTTTTACAAACCGATCATTACTTCGAAATCAATTTAAAAGATGACCCTGCAGAATTTATTTCATTGTATAAAACATTTCGCACCGAACCGATTTATCGTATTGGCGCTAAAGTCGGGGCAAACGCCACACAGCCTAATGTAAAAAGTTACCTGCCTTCTAATGATGGTGTCAGTAAATATGATTTAGGAATCGGGTTTCAGAGCGGTTTGGTTGGCGAATATCCAATAGCAAAGAATCTTGTACTCAGTGCTGAACTCAACCTTCAATTGAAATCGTTTAACTACGAAAACAAGGTTAGCGAATTTGATTATACTAAAGGAAATGATCTCACTGACCCCAATAATTATATTGACTTTACTACAACGGGTAAAGAAAAACAAACCTGGATTTCAATTCCTATTTCTGTTCAGTATGCCTTTCTGAAAAAGAGCAAACTCAATCCTTACATAGGCTTGGGTGTTTCTGCTGATTACTTAATGAAGGCGACAAATGTTTTTTCACGATCTAAAATAGATCGGAGTTCGTATGATGAACAATCTGAAGAGATTACATTTCAGCGCAACCGGTTTAATATTAGTGCATTGGCATCAGCCGGTATAAAGGTGAAAGTACCCAATGGATTTGCTATTGCAGAAGCACGATATGTATACGGCCTCACAACCATTACCAATTCCGAAAATATGTACGACCTCTACTCAAAATCCATCCCAACCGATGGTTATGTAGACGCGCTTTTTTCTATCAATTCAGTAAGCTTCACCGTTGGGTATGTTTACAATGTTTTTAATCCTAAAAAGCGTACCCGCAAATGAAGAAGCTCTCTTTTTTCTTTATTGGACTAATTAGTCTGGCGTTCCTGAATTGCCAAAATTTGGATGATGCCCCAATCGAAAACCGAAATACCTTCATGCATTTTTATGAAGGTGGTAATAGTTATGTAGCCTCTGCTGCAGAAATTACTTCTGATGGATTTATCATTGTTGGAACAATTGTGGTGGTTGGTGATAACGCTGACTCAAAAATGGTGATCATTAAAACAGATCGCTATGGACAAACTGCCTGGGAAACCGTGCTCGATGGAGGTACTGGTAGCGGTGTATTGCAGACAGCAAATGGTTACATCGTTTTGGGAGACAGTATTCAAATCAATCCTACATCCGAAAAGATTTCAGATTTGATAAACAACTGGTCGCGTATGGTAACCCTAAACTCTAAAGGTGAAATGCAAACTGATAAATCATTCGCCTTATCGAAAGATGATCCTAATGACACCGTTGACATTCACATTGACTTTCATGCAAAATCGATCACAAAAGATAATCAGGGGAATCTGATTACGCTGGGAAGTTTCCGCATTCCCGGAACAACTGAAAATTCGTTTATAGCAGCCCTCAACCCTACTACGCTGGATACGATCTGGACAAAACAATACAACTACATTGATCGGAATTACACTCTGGCTAATGGGGTGCACTATAATAATTCAGGGAATATTCTTTGGGGCTCATCTCTTACGATAAGCCAAGGCTCATTAACACGTGGGTACATAACGATACCCGTTGTAAAAGACAGTTCTACCTTTGTGAATAGTAATTATTACGGAGAGATTAGTGACCGGTCATTCATCGTAAATGATCTTCGTCCCGCAGCCATTGGTTATTGCGCTATTGGTACAACATCACAATCGGATGGCACAAAGGGAAATTTATTTTTTATCAGGGTCGATGAAAGCGGCAACTTCAAGCCAGGTTCTGCACGATATTTTGATGGCATCAACTCGGCAAACAATGAAGCACTAAACGACTCAACTGTTTCCGTTAGTGAAGACACTGGCGATGCCATTACCTCAACAAAAGATGGTGGTTATTTATTAGGTGGGACAATAACAACAACACCACAGCGAGGGAATGGCGAGCGTGATGTTTGGCTTATTCGTTTGGATGCTGGCGGAAGTGTTTTATGGAGCAAAATAATTGGTGGTTCAACGGATGAAACCATTGCTTCCATTCGCGAAACAAGTGATGGCGGCTTTTTGATTTGTGGATCTAAATCCATTGGCAAAGGCGGGCAATCTTCCATCATGTTGATTAAAACAGATAAGAACGGAGAATTAAGAAATTGATTAACAAGTAAGTGAACAAAGGATTATGAATAGCAGAAATCTACTGATACATAATATTGGCAAGAAACTACTCTTGTTGACTTTTTTGGTGCTTCAAAGTGCATTCATATTTGCACAAGATGTCACCATTAGTGGAGCAACCGGAGGTGTGTCTGCCTCGCCCCTTGTTGGTGGATCAATAAACCAGGCAATTTTTGGAATTCAGTTTGATAAGGCCGGTGGTGGAACCAATGCCGTCACAGGTTTAACGATTAAACTTACTCAAGATCCAACGGGAAGATTTCTGAATGCACGGTTATTCCGTTCTACTGATAATACATATGACGGTGGGGATTCGGAAGTAGCCACAGGCACCTTTAGCAATAGCCCTAATTCAATAATCTTTAGTGGTTCATTTACAACTTTTGGTGGAGCAAGCGGAGCTACTACACGGTCTCTTTTTTTGGTAGTGGATATAGATCCGGCAGTCTCAGGTGCAACAGCGCCAGTTGTCCCCTCCGCTACTAATGCAGAAGTATCGGTCGCAAATAATACCGTTCTTGCTGCCACAGTTACAGGAACTAGTTTTTCTTTTACTGACTCAACAGTACCTGCTATAACATTCAGCCCCACTGCTGGCGCTGTTAACGTTGCTGTTGCAAGCAACCTTATTATTAGTTTTGATGAAGCGATTCGGAATATAAATGACTCCGACATCGACAACGCCAATGTTGGAAGTTTATTAACCTTTAAGTTAACCAATGCGGGTGGTGCAGATGTACCCTTCACAGCCACTATAAATGCTGGTGATGATCAGATAATCATTGATCCGACCTCAAACCTTAATCCAGATCAGGTCTATTATCTTAACATAGCACCAGTAGAAGATGCCTCTAATAACGCTACCGCTGCCGCGAATATCACTTTTACGACAATCGATACGCAGCCCCCTGTTCCAACTTTCAATCCATTAAACGGTGCTACTGGCGTTGTTGAAACCAACAATATTGTTATCAGTTTCAATGAAGCCATTCGCAGAGCTTCTGATGATTTCAATTTGGATAATACAACCATTGATGGGAGAATAACATTAAAAATCACAGACGCATCCGGAGCGAATATACCGTTTGATGCTACGATTAATGCAGGTGATGATCAGGTTACGATTGACCCAACCTCAGCATTGCCAGGAAACACCATAATCTACGTTGCCATTGCCGGAGTTGAAGATAGCAATGACAATCTAATCAATCCTGATCCAACCAGCATTACGTTTACTACTGGCGATACACAACCCCCTTCGCTTACATTCAATCCGGCCAATAGTGCTACGGGCGTATCGGTGTCATCAAACTTAACCATAACATTCACTGAGGCCATTCGCAATCTGGATGACAGTCCCATCTCTGGAGCCAATCTTTTGACGTTAGTAAATTTAAAGTTAACAAACGCAGGCGGTGCTGACGTTCCATTCACTGCGAGCATTGATGGAACAAATACGATCGTCACCATCGATCCTGCTTCTAACCTAACTGGCAACCAGGTTTATTTCGTGCGAATGAACCCTGTAGAAGATGGAGTGAATAATGCCGCAAGTACTCAAAGCATAACCTTTACGAGCGAAGCTCCACCTTCTTTTAATCCCGGCCCGTTTGCTCCAAGCACAACATGCGTTGGTGATGATATTATTATCAGCGGAAATAATTTTGGTGCCGCAGTACCCACTGTTACAGTGAATGGAACCCCAACCACACCAGCTGAAATCATCGCTCACTCAAATACTTCCATTACCTTTAAAACTCTGGCGGGGATGGCTGGAACTAGTCAAACGGTTACAGTATTGAACAATACCAGCGGATTAAGTTCAACTTCGGTAAGTACCGTAACGATAAACCCAGCAATTAATCCAGGGCTTAGTGTATCCGCTAATCCCACATCTTCATTTGTAGGAAGCAATTCTACGATTCAGATAGCCAATACGCAATCAACTGTTAGTTACCAATTGCGCCAATCTTCACCAGGTGCACCTTTTAATATTGGGAATTCAGTTGGGGGCAATGGTGGGACACTGGCGATTGCAACAAATACATTACCAGGAGGATCAAACTACTCTACAACTGGAACATATATTTATCAAATCCGAGCCACCTCTTCTGGATGTACAACCGTTACGCTAACAAATACAGCAACGGTTACAGTTGCCAGCTTAAATGCAAATGCGGGATCAGATAAAACGATTTGCAATGGTGAAGATGTAACACTTGGAGGAAGTCCTTCATCTGTAGGTGGTAGTGGATTTTACAGTTATAGCTGGAATACGGTTCCTCCCTCCAGTGTTTTCAGTACATCCTCGAATCCAACAATATCACCCATCGCCACCAGAACGTATCGTCTTACCGTAAATGACGGAAGTGGAAATCCGGTGGTAACAGATGATGTGCTCGTGACAGTGAACCAGCCAGCGGATACAGCGCAACTTGAGATTTTTCTTAACCCAACGAAACCCAACAATACATATTTAAAAAGCGATGGTGCTGTTCAACTTACCTATAAACTAAACGGAGTTGCAGGTACGTTTAGTGGGCAAACAAGATTTGAAGGTCCCGGGGTAAACAGCTCTGGCTTTTTTAAATACTTTTATCCAAGCGCGGCAAATTATGGAAATGACACAATAAGTCTATATCATGAAAATTCAAATGGATGTATCACTCCCAGAAAATATAAAATAGCGAGAGTCGTGGATTCAAATAATCTTATTTCTGGCCTTCAGCCTAGTTATTGTCAGGAGAATTTCAATAATCCTCTTATAATTAACAACCCAAGCCAACCCGCTAATGCCTCCACATTCTTTGGGTATCAATACACATATAAAAACCAAATCAAACTTATTGATGAAAAAACTGGCATGGAGATTTTTCCATCAGTAGCCAACGGATATACAGTAAGTGGCACGTCAATTACATTAAATCCATCGAAATTCACTCCTGGACCAAAACGTTTTGACATTGTATACGATATTACATACTACTTGTTTGATGGTGTTAATTCTGTTTTTTGGTTTACGAGTGGAAATTATACTCTTCAGTCCTACTTCTCAATAAATGAACAGCCGGTAGTGGCAACAAATTTTGAACCCACCTATTGTGAAAATGCAGGATTAGTTAAATTGAAAGGATCCCCTTCTGGTGGGACGTTTTCGGTAAACGGATCCTCTACTCTAGCCCTCACAACTATAGGACCAGACACCTTCTTTGATCCTTCTAATAACTCATTGCCAAATAACATTACAATGAGTTATACTTACACAAGTCCCTTTACTACTTGTAGCGCGACCAGTAACACATCCGTGGAAATACTAAGGATACCGGCCATTGATTTTACTTTCACTAATGCTTGCGAAGGGGACACTGTTCAGTTTACTCCATCCTTCCCTTTGAGTACGATCAAGAAATATTCTTTTTCGTTTGGTGATGGCGGAGTGCAGCAAGTTGATTCAGACATACCAACTTCTATAGAACATCAATACCTTGATCCGAAGAATTATCAGGTAATAATGGCAACTTTAGTGAACAATGGATGTACTGATACAATACCTAAAAATCTATTGATTGGTAAAAACCCAAAATTCAAATATTCCTGGGCAAATGTCTGCGAAGGCCAATCAACTCAATTTACAACAGCGCTTGAAGGTAATTTCAATACGCTAGAGGTTCAATCAATGACCTGGAACTTTGGAGAAGGTTCACCCTCAACTAATCCCGGATTTATCGCTGGAGTTTCGCATCTTTATACAGCCACAGGTAACTACAATTCTACTTTAACCATAACCAGCACCACGGGATGTACCATTCAAAAAAATCAGGAGGTATATATTGTAAAGCATTATAAAGGTGCACAGAAAATTACAGGCCTGTACCCTTACAAAGAATCATTTGACTTATCAAATGATAGTTGGGTTACTGGCGGCACAAATAGTTCGTGGGAATGGTCTACTCCTGCAGGCACACTAATAAATCGTGATTCATCTGATACGGGTCTTGGGAAAGTATGGATTACCAATGCAGATGGGTCATACAACTCAGATGAGCATTCATGGGTGCATAGCCCTTGTTTTGATTTAACAGCATTAGAAAGACCAGTACTGAGTATGGACATCAGGCTTTTAACTGACCTAAAACGCGATGGTGCCGTTTTGCAAGTAAATACAACGAACAATACAGACGGTGATATTGGGTGGAATACCATTGGCGATGTAGGTGATGGACTAGAATGGTATAACACATTGGGCATTGCGGGTAGTCCCGGAGGGCAAGCCCTGAAAGGATGGTCTGGTAGCAAAGACTTTACATCGTGGCGCACAGCTTCAATACCCCTTGATAATTATATACCTGCATTAGGTTCTCCTCTGCGTCAGGCCGTTCGCTTTAGAATAGCCTTTGGCAGTCAGCAAAATGTACTTGCCGATCCTTCTCTTGAGGGATTTGCATTTGATAATTTTAATATAGATCAACGTAATCGCATTGTACTTGTAGAACAGTTTACAAACAATGGAGGTATAAACTCTCCAACAGAACCAAATAAAAAATCGAATGCAGAAGTGAACACTTTCATTGCGCTACCCAAAACAACAAATGAGATTATAAAACTTGAGTATCACATCGGAAGGCCTGGTCCAAATATTGATAATATTTATCAGGACAATGAGACAGATGCAAATGCTCGTGCTGCTTTCTATGGCATTACCTCTACTCCATCAACCCTGATTGATGCTGGGAATGGCGATGGCATCTTTTCTAATTGGGCCAATAAGCGATTTGATTCACAATCACTTCTTACTTCTAAAATATCATTTGATTCATTAACCACACCGAATACTCCGGTTGATAAACTGAATGTAAAAGTAAAATTCACTGCTCTGCAAAATTTACCAAGTAATACTTCATTACACATTGCAGCCGTGGAAAAAGTTATTAATCATCCTGATGCATTAGGAACAAACGGAGAAACTTCATTTACCTATGTCATGAAAAAATTAATTCCTGACGCAACGGGTATTAAATACAATGATGTTATTTTGAAAAATGAAGTTAAAAGAGAAACCGTTTCATGGAGCCCTTCAGCTTACGATTTAAATCAACTGTCAATTGTTGTTTTTCTTCAAAATGAAGACACTAAAGAAATCTATCAGGCTCGATTCTTACAGACGCCAACCTATATTCCACCTGCTGATCTAATTACAGGGGCGGAACCTCTTCTTGCTGATCAAATTACTATTTACCCTAACCCGGCTAAAGATGAAGTAAACATTGAACTACCGAGACCATACTCCAAGTCATTGCCTGTAAAAGTGGTTGATGCTTTTGGAAGGGAAGTTTACAACGCTTCGTTTAACATTGGCGAGCAAAAGAAAACGGTGAAGACAAGTGAATTTGCTTCTGGTGTTTACATTATTCAAATCAAGTCTGCCACTGGCGAAGTGGTTAGGAAGAAAGTAATCATCTCCAACTAAGATTCTAAACCAATACAAATAAAAAAGCCGAGACATCTCTCGGCTTTTTTATTTTACAGTCGTGATACTTAAGTGGTAGCATGACCAAATCTATTTTATTTTATTTTATTTACTCATCCCTCAATGTATTTACCGGATTCATCGAAGCAGCACTAAATACTTTGTAGCCAATGGCCAATGCTGATACTAAGAATAACGCTATGATGGAGATGATAAACGTAATGCTAGTGGTCGATTGGTAATAATCCCAAATGCTATCCATCAACGCATCTACAGCATAAAAACTCATCACTGAACCCAGCAGGGAAGCAATCAATAAAATAATAACAAACTCAGTATTGATGATTCGGGTTATGTTCAATACGGATGCGCCTAAAACTTTGCGCACGCCTATCTCCTTCATTTTCTTAATTATATTAAGAGATACCAATGAGAACAATCCGGTGGCAGACATTAGCATTGCTACAATACCGAAGAAAACAAACATTTTAACAATGTTATCATTAACTGTTGTCGCTTCTACCATACTTTCATTTAAGTAGCGACCATTATACAATTTATTAGGAAAAATTTGCTTCCACTCCTTCTCCATGAAAGTATTGATGGTCGTTAATTTCTCCACAGGCCCACTCACAATTACGTGCGAATATTTTTCAGGGCCTGTGTAGCGAATCATCAACGGCTCCATCTCGCGCCACAAACCTTGGGTAAACACATCTTTTACAACGCCCACAACATAAAGCTTCACACTGTCCATCCATACTATCTCTTTGCCAATAGGCTTGGCCCAACCAAAGCTTTTTGCAAATTTTTCAGTGATGATAATTGATTCCTTTTTATCCGTTTCAGAATCTTTTGTAAAATCTCGACCTTCAACGAGGGTCAGTGCCATGGTCTTCAGGTAATCGTCACCTACGTTAATAATATCGACTTCAAGTTGTTTTGATTCATGTTTCACTGGGTCATTATAACGCGATGAGAAAATGCTGTGCTCTGAGCCGGCAATAGACGTTATGTCACTGTTCGCCAGCAAAGCATTTCGATAGGTTTCAAATTCATTTTGATTGCTTACGTATGCAATGATTACACTTTTCTGATTAAATCCTAAATCGAAATCGCGTTGATAATTTGAGTTCTGATAAAATGCGATGGCAAAAATGATAGCCGTGAGGGAAATCGAATATTGAAGCGCCAGCAAAACACGTGTAAAGATATTAGTGCCTCCAAACTTTAGCGTACCTTTTAAAATACTCACAGGTTCAAACTTACTAATGTAAAACGCGGGATAACTTCCCGCCATCAAGCCAGTGAATGCCAAAATACCTACCAGGAAAATAAAGAAAGCGGGACGATCGAAGTAATGTGATGTCAATTTCATTTCAACCCACAGAGCATTCCATGCAGAAAGCAAAATCTCGCCAAAGAGTAATCCGACTAGCAATGCCATGAAACAAATAAACATGGTCTCACCAATAAACTGGGCAATCAACTGACCGCGCATAGAGCCCATCACTTTTCGAATTCCAATCTCTTTCAATCTTCGCGATGATATTGCGATTGACGTATTGGTCATATTAAAACATGCAATCAGCAATACCAATCCTGCCATAATAATGGGAGAAATTACAGCGGCTGGTGGGCTTGAACTACGCGTCCATGAATTAGTGTCGTTTGATTCGTCCCGACTGGCCATGCCTACAAATGGATCAAGCGCAAACTCTTTGATAATAAAATCTTCCCTTACCTTATTATTATTTTCACGATAGGATTGGATTTGAGTATGCACTGCCCCTACCCTGTTCGGATCGCTGATTAACACAAAAAGTGTATTTCTGTTTTTCCAGGAATCTTCTGTAACATCATCAGTAGAGTCGTCAAAAAGATTGTCGTATTCCATATAGGCATCTTCCGAAAAGCTAGAGTTGGATGGTTGCTTTTTAAAAACTCCAGCAACTGTCACTTCTTTCAAATTTGTCGAAAGCACTTGTGTGATTTGCTTACCCACAGCATCGGTTGACCCGAAAAGTTTAATGGCCAACTCATCACTAATGAAAACGTTTGATTTGTCTTTCAAGCTGGATGCTTGACCTGATAGTAATTCAAATGAAAATACGTTGAAGAAATCCGCATCAACATACGCTAGTCTTGACTCAAAGAGATTATCCTTTACCTTAAAGTTTGAAAATGACCACGACATTCGCACAACATTGCTCACATCGGGTACATTTTGTTTTATCGTTGCACCCAATGGTAACGGTACATATCCATACAACGTACTTATATTTTCGAATTCACGGATTGCACTTACACGATAAATTTGAGCAGACTTTTTATGATGATGATCGAACTGATCATCAAACTCCCAATTAAAATAAGCAACAATGCAGCAGCCAATGCTAATGGCCATACCCAGAATATTAATGGTGATGAAGAGCTTATTCTTCTTCATGCTACGCAAAGTGATGAGGAGATAGTTTTTTATCATAGAACTTGAGTTAAGGTTTTCTATACGACCAAACGATGAAGCAGAGGTTGCATATCCGCCAATAAATATACCAATCGAAAAAAGACGCTACCGAATCAAAAACGAAAGCAAATGGTAAAGTATTGTTCATCGTTTACCAATACCTTTTTCACTTTAGAAAACAAAAAAGAGCTGTCTCAAAATTAATTTGAAACAGCTCTTTTCATATACATCAATTTCAATTTAGATATGAAATTGCTCTTTGATATTCTCCGTAACCACTTTACCATCGAATAAGTTGATGATACGGTGTGCATAGTTTGCATCGTAAGGTGAGTGAGTTACCATGATGATGGTTGTTCCTTCCTCATTCAATTGAGACAATAATTTCATTACTTCTTCGCCATTGGCAGAGTCCAGGTTACCTGTAGGTTCATCGGCAAGTATTACTTTCGGTTTCGCAACAATGGCACGAGAGATTGCAACACGCTGTTGTTGTCCACCTGATAATTGTTGGGGAAAGTGATTTCTGCGGTGCATGATGTTCATGCGTTCCAATACTTCTTCAACGCGAGTTTTGCGCTCAGCAGCAGGAACCTTCATATATAATAACGGAAGCTCTACGTTTTCAAAAACCGTAAGCTCATCAATCAAGTTAAAACTTTGGAACACAAAACCGATTGAGCCTTTACGTAATTGTGCGCGTTGACGCTCAGAATACTGAGCTACTTCATGCTCACCAAAATGATATTCTCCACCGGATGGGTTATCTAACAAACCCAAAATATTTAACAAGGTTGATTTTCCACAACCCGATGGGCCCATAATGGCCACAAACTCTCCCTCTTTAATGTCAAGATTGATATTGTTGAGGGCTGTTGTTTCTACTTCCTCTGTCGTGTAGACTTTTTCTAGATTCTTTAGTTTGATCATGGGATAAGGATTTATAATTACAGTTTTAGGGTGTTTATTCTATTGATTTAGTTTTAGACGTAGTAGTGGTTCTTTTTGTTACTTTGATTAGTTTAGTACCAGTACTTCGTTGTTTCCAAAGTTCTCATACGATGAGGTGATTACCTTGTCTCCAGGCTTCAAACCTTCTAACACTTCAAAGTTCTCAGTGTTCTTACGACCTAATTTTAACTCTCTTTTTACAGCTTTATTGTCGCCTTCCAGTACAAATACCCAATTGCCACCCGTGTCTTTATAGAATCCACCAACAGGCAAGAGCAATTCTTCTGACGATTGACCCAACTCAATTCGTAAACGTAGCGATTGTCCTCTGCGAATACCTTCCGGGTTTGCTCCAATGAAATTCATGTCAACTTCAAATCTTCCGTTTTGTATGGTTGGATAAATGTAGGCAATCTGTAACTCGTAATCCTTGTTAGCGATTGTAGTGGTTGCATGCAAACCTGTTGTTATGCGAGGTAAATACAATTCATCAATTGGAACCCGAACTTTGTAGCTTCCCAATATATCGATTTGTCCTAAGCGTTGTCCTTGAACAACGTTTTGACCAGCGTCCAATTGTGGTCTGGAAAGTTGACCCTCCAGAGGAGCACGAATAACAAGGTTATCTAAAATTCTACCTACACCATCAAGACTTTGAAGAAGCTTTCTCTCCGATCGATCCAGTTGTTCCATTTGACGAAACCGATCTACTGAATCAAGCTTATATGCAGCATAGGTAATCTGTTGACGTTTAACATTCATCAAATAATCAGCCTGTGTTTTTTCAAATTCTTGTTTTGAAATCAATTTCTTCTCATACAGTTTTTTCTGACGATCATATTGAGGAGTTAAAACGGCCAATGCATTTTCAATGGTTACTAAACTTTCTTGTTGACGCAAAGCATTCTGCGTTATCTGAAGTCTCGTTTCTCTGCCTCTGTTTATACTTTGAGTTAAATTCGATTCCTGGTCTAAGACACTAATCTCTCTGTTAAGGTTGCTTAATTCCAATATAATATCTCCAGCCTTTAACATCGCACCACTCTCTGCCACAACACGTTTGATGGCGCCACCTTCAACCGCATCCAGATAAACTGTGCGGCTTGGTTCTACTGTTCCGGTCTGAGGAATGAATTCCTGAAACACACCACGTTTTACCTCAGAGATGGTAATCTTATCCTTCTCAATTTTTAATGTCTGACGTCTGTCAGAAAAAAATATTTGATAACCGATAAATCCAACCAAGAGTGCGCCACCTCCATAAGTAGCAATCCGTTTCAAAGTCCAGTACTTCTTTTCGATCTTCTTATCCATTATCCGTTAGCTATTACCTGTTATTTTCAATTACGTTACACCGAAGTACAATTCTTTCATCATACAGCAGACGTGTCCCCAAAGCCAACAAGTATGCCAAGCGTCTTAAAGCGTGTTTTAAGCTTCAATAGGCATTAATTCAGTACGGTGTTCGTTCACATGTGAACGTGTGTGTCCGGATACGAACGTAAAATTTCATTGAAGTATGAGGCTAAATCCTATTTTTGAGGCGTAAAGGCACTGTATTGCTTTCGGTACAGCCTTTGACAGTTTCGAATTTAAAGTTTCGAGTTAAAATCAACTTTGAACTTAAGACTCGTAGCTAAAACCTAAACTTTAAACTCGAAACTGCACATGTCCGAATCCAAGCAAGGCAAAATCCTCATCGTTGACGATAATGAAGACCTGTTGAAAGCCGCGAAGATGCACCTCAAGCGTCACTTCGCGCAAGTTGATATCGAGAAGAATCCAGAAGCCATTCCAGCCTTAATGAACCAAGAAGACTATGATGTCATTCTGTTGGATATGAATTTTACAAAAGATGTTAGCAGCGGTAGTGAAGGGTACTATTGGCTGGAGCGTATTTTACAAATTGATCCATCTTCTGTCGTTGTTCTTATTACTGCTTACGGTGATATTCAGATGGCGGTAAAAGCAATTAAAGCAGGTGCAACAGATTTTGTATTGAAGCCTTGGGAGAACGAAAAACTATTAGCTACTCTTTATTCCGCTATGCGGTTGCGCGAGTCGCGCGATGTAATTGAAGTGCTGAAGAGTAAAAATCATGAAATCAATCAGGCGCTGAATGATCGATATAGCGAGATTATCGGACAAAGCACTTCGATGCAAAAAATATTTCAAACTATTGATCGCGTTGCAAAGACGGATGCTAATGTATTGATCTTAGGAGAGAACGGAACTGGAAAAGAATTAATCGCTCGCGCAATTCATAAAAATTCAATTCGTAAAAATGAAAACTTTGTGAGTGTTGATCTCGGTTCAATAACCGAAACGCTTTTTGAAAGTGAACTCTTTGGGCATAAGAAAGGATCCTTTACCGATGCTAAAGAAGATCGTGCTGGTCGATTTGAATTAGCGAACAACGGCACCATCTTCCTCGATGAAATCGGAAACTTATCTATGCCTTTACAAGCCAAACTACTTACAGTGGTTCAAAATAGAAGAGTAAGTCGTGTGGGTGCAAACAAGGATATTAATCTTGATATCCGTTTAATCTGCGCAACGAATCTCCCACTCTATGAGATGGTGAAAGAAAATCGCTTCCGTCAGGATTTACTTTATCGCATCAACACCATTGAAATTGAAATACCTCCACTTCGCGATCGCTTTGAAGATATACCTCTCCTATCCAATCATTTTTTGAAACACTATGCTGGTAAGTATGAGAAGAGTGTCAACAAAATTAGTGAAGGCGCTTTATCCAGAATGCATAAGCATACCTGGCCTGGCAACATTCGCGAACTACAACATGCTATTGAAAGGGCTGTCATCCTAAGTTCAGGAAATGTACTTCAACCAGAAGATTTCAATTTCAATGTATCGCCAACAAAAGAAGAAGGTCAATTTAACTTAGAGCAATACAATCTGGAAGAAGTTGAGAAACTTTTGATTCGCAAAGTTTTGAAGAAATATAACGGCAACATAACACAAGCGGCTTCAGAACTTGGGCTTACGAGGTCATCATTATACCGTAGACTTGAGAAATATGGACTTTAAAATCAGTTTTAAGTTCCTAGTTACTACTGTCCGGTAAAAGTTTTAAAAGTTAGGCAAGGCCGATAAGACCTTGCCTTTTTATGGGTAGATTGGTTTACCAAGACACAAACTTCCCATGAACAAAAGTATTCATTTTACCGGACAGCCGACTTTCTCACAACTGATAAAACTGATTCCAAAAGAGGTTGTAATGTCCTGCATTGGGCAATGTAAATCAGATCATTATTATAAAAAATTTGACACATGGCATCATTTGCTCACCATGTTGTTTACCTGCTAGGGGCACTGTCATTCGCTGCGTGAGGTAGTTACTGGCATGCGTGCATTGGAAGGGCGTTTACAGAGTAGTGGCCTTCATTATTTCCCTGCTCGCAGCACATTTGCAGAAGCGAATACCAAACGTGATAGTCAAGTTTTTGAACTCATCTATTTTGGGATAAAGAAGTATTGGGATAGTTTTTTACCGGACAGCCGAACCATGAACGACTTGGTTTATATTCTGGATTCCACTACCATTAAGTTGTTTCAGGAGATTTTTAAAGGTTCAGGATGTAGTAAATCCGATGGCAGACGTAAAGGCGGATTAAAAGTCCATATGGCTGTCCAAGCCAATCAAGTCGTGCCCAGCATAGTACACATTTCACAAGCTGCCTGTAATGATGTAACCTTCACCAAGTATGTAAACTTACCCCCTGGAAGCACGGTAGTAATGGATCGTGGATACCGGGACTATCGGCAATACAACGCCTGGGGACAGCATCAGGTGCGATGGGTTACACGTAACCACCCTAATACCTACTATGAACTACTCGAAGCCCTTCCTGTTTCACCCGGTCAACACGAAATGGGAGTTCAAAAAGATCAGCGTGTCAGGCTGGGATTTCCCACCAAAAGGATAAGTAAAGTAAACTGCAGACTGATCACTTTTAAATCGCCAAACGGAAAACATTTTGAATTTATTACAAACGATTTTGATAGTGAACCTCTTGTTATTGCTCAACTATACCAAAAGCGATGGGGCATTGAACTACTTTTTAAACGACTTAAACAAAACATGCCCTTACAGTATTTTCTGGGAGACAATCAAAACGCAATTCGCATTCAAATTTGGTGTGCTCTAATTGCTGATTTATTGCTCCAGGTGGTACGCAAACAGGTGAAACGTAAATGGGCATTCTCAACCCTTGTAAGCATTATACGCTTGCAACTTTTTAATTACTTAAACCTTTACTCATTCCTGGAAAATCCAGAACGATCTATCATCCAAACCTCACCTAACCAACAACAACTAAATCTTAACCTTTCAGGGTAGGGCCTCTTTTTAAGATCCACTTAAAAACCATCAACAGATTACACTACAAAACATTTTTAGACTTTATCTACTTTTACCGGACAGTAGTAGTTCCTAGTTCAAGGTTTTGATGCACGGATTCTAAATTCTATATTCTAACTTCTATATTCTACTTTTGCATCTAATCCCTTGCTGTCTTGAATTTAGGATTTAATGATTTTCGTGCGCGTGCCATACTGAGAGTTGTCTTATTGGGGATAACCTTGTCCGCACTCATGTATATGGTTACCCGATCGAACATGATTTTCGCTGCAGCTCTTACAGGTCTCATAATCATATTTCAGTTGGTTGAACTTTTTCGGTTTGTTAGTCAGACGAATCGAAAGCTTACGCGATTTTTAGAATCAATCAAGTATTCTGATTTCATTTCGGGTTTTGCTAACGATAACAAACTCGGGACTAGCTTTAGAAATTTAAACACAGCTTTCAATGAGGTATTAGAAGCTTTTCGAAAAGCACGTTCAGAGAAAGAAGAACACTGGCAATACCTTAATTCCGTTGTTCAACAAGTTCGCACTGGTATTTTATCATTCGATACGGAAGGTAATGTTCAATTGGTAAATGCGAATGCCCGAAAGTTTATGGGTGTTATTGGAATTAAAAATATACGTGAACTAATAAACATTAATCCAAAACTCTATCACTCTATCAACAGTGTCCAACCCGGAAAGGGCGAACTGTATAAGGGCAATAACGAGTTGTATTTAACCGTTCAAGCTACTGAACTACGCATTCGCGGAATTGATGTAAAGCTGGTAACCATGCAAAACATTCAGCCTGAGTTACAACAGCAAGAACTGGAAGCCTGGCAAAATCTTACGCGTGTGTTGCGTCATGAAATTATGAATTCCATCACACCCATTTCATCACTGACTTCTACGCTGCGTGAGATTTTAGATAAAGAGATGGAGAAAAAAGAAAATCATTTTGAACTTCAACAAGAAGGTGCAGATGATTTGCGTGAAGGGTTGAGCACCATCGAAAATCGAAGCAAGGGTCTGATTAAATTCATTGATGCGTATCGGGAATATACTTCACTTCCTAAACCAGTGATTACTAGTGTACGCTTAAAAGATTTGATTGAAAAAGTAGCTCAACTTTTAAAAACAGAATTAAAAAAGACGCAAATCGATTTTCAATACGAGTGCAGCTCAGAATACTTAACCATTCAGGCTGATGTGGAGATGATTGAACAGGTTCTCATCAACTTGTTAAAGAATGCTGTCGAGGCGTTGTCCGAGACAGAGAAACCAATTCTCAGGCTCATCGGAAGGTACGATGAAAATGTGGTGAAGATCGAAGTGATCGATAATGGCTCTGGTATTATTAAAGAAGCGATCGATAATATTTTTGTTCCCTTCTATACTACAAAACGCACTGGCTCCGGTATTGGATTAAGTCTTTCAAGGCAAATTATGCAGATGCACAATGGATCAATTAACGTTGAGTCAGAGCCAGATGTAAAAACCATTTTTACATTGCGGTTCTAGGGTGATTAAACCGCAGAGACGCTGAAGTGCAAAGGAAAATTCAAATTTCATTTATTCATGCATTTCAACACATTCTCTGCATCTCAGCGCCTTTGCGGTATAATAAGTTCTTTCAATTGTAACAGAACAATGTTGACATCCTTAGTGTTTCACCTTAAATTGGAATCTTATGGCAACGATCAGCATTGAACTCATCCAGGCGCTTCGTAACGCTGCAAAGAAAATTGAAGCGAGCAATCAATACCAATGGGGACACATGGGTTTGTGTAACTGCGGTTTTCTCGCACAGGAAATTACCAACTTAAGAAAAGAAGAAATTCATACGCGTGCTATGCAGCGCCTTGGCGACTGGAATGAACAACTGAATGATTATTGTCCCACCAGTGGCTTACCAATGGATGATTTAATTTCAGAAATGCTGACCTTTGGTTTCGACTCCGATGATCTCAAACACTTAGAGAGGTTATCGGATAGTGAAGTGCTCAGTGCATTGCCTCTCGCTGAACGCAACCTCAAACAAAACATCAAAGCAGATGTTGTTACCTACCTGAACACGTGGGCAAAAGTTTTAGAATCGAAACTCATTGAACGAATTACTTTATCTGATATTGAGCACTCTTTTATGGAAGTTTGAAAAGAATGCAATCTTTTGGAGTACTGCCTTGATTAACAAATGAGAAAAAATTCTTAAGCAAAGCTTCTTCAACCAAACCGCTTTTCAATAATACTTTAGAGGAGGCTATATTTTCCACATCAACAAAAGTTTGAATACGATTCACTCCTTCAGTTTTCTTTAATACTTGCATCATATATTTACATACTTCAGTGCCATATCCATTTCCCCATTGGGTAGGGCTTAAGGCATATCCAAACTGAAGTTTTCCTTCATCATTTAAAATTCCAAAGCTTCCAATCAAGCGATTTGTCTCCTTGAAACGAATCGAGAATGAATAATCTTTTCCCATACTCCAGCCGCGTATAGCATACTGAAGAAAAGAGCGTGTATCATCCAGTGATTTGTGCGTTGGCCACGAGACAAATTTTGTAGCTTCCGATTTGCTGGCGTAGGTATAAAAGATTTCTTCTGCATCTTCGTACCTTAGCCGCTGCAAGATCAAACGCTCAGTTGAAAGTTTCTCCGGAAGATTCAGTTGAACCATATTCAAATAAACATCGAATGGCGAAAAGCAACAATATTGTTCACCAGTATTTTAAAAAGGAATTTGAAGGTGGTCAGATTCTGGTAAAAGTAAATCCAATTGAATTTAAAGGAGTAGAAATTTCCATTTCAAAAAAAGGAGAAACTGAAATGCGAGAACTTGAATTTGACAGCGAAATCTTTGAAGACCTGAAAGCCGATGGTTTCGAGCCCTCCAGTGCCCTCGAATTTAATTTGTACTTCTCAGGGCTTGCGTGATGAAATCGTAAACATTTTTGAATCGCATTATCAATTTCCAAATATCAATTGTAGATTCGCACCGGCAAATCGGCACGACCAGCTCCTGCTGAACTCCCCCAGGATCGGAAGGTAGCAAGGGTAGGTGGTTGAGCGGTGCGATGTTCGGTTTGCCACTTTTTTTCTCCCGCCCCTAAAACAAAAAATAAAATCCACTGAATTTGGAGAGGTGTTTCTGAACCTCAAGAAAGACAAGTTTTGAGCTGCCGCCATCCGCAACCTTCTTCTGTTATCCTGCTTTTTGGGCGAGGTCCTGTAAAGGGTGAGGCCTGATTTTGGATGAAAGCTTCACTCGGTATTGTATACATGTTAGGTTCAGCAAACGTGTCCCAAACCCAAGTGGATTTCGTTACAAATTTAACCAAAACAGATTGCTTGTCGTGATTGATGAAAAGTATTTTTCGAATAAACACTGCAATCGAAGGAATCCATGCATTGATCAACTTTTTTCTCTTACATTTCTCAACAAAGGTTGACCTGAAAGAAGAAGTCTCTATTTTTACAGTCAACGTATGAATCCAAAAATCAATTTCACTCCCGGCCCATCACAACTTTATTTCACTGTTGAAGATCATGTGCGCACTGCTTTTCGCGATGGCATTCCGTCACTTTCTCACAGAAGTAAACAATATGAAGCCATCTACAAGAAAACAGTTGATGGTCTGCGTGAGTTGCTGGGACTCCCTCCTAACTACCACATTCTTTTCACCGGCTCTGCAAATGAAATATGGGAACGCCTTCTTCAGAATCTGGTGGAAGAAAATTCTTTTCACTTTGTGAATGGATCATTCTCCAAACGGTTCTATGAAATCGCACAACTCTTAAACAAGAAACCAACGAAAGTGGAAGTTGAAATGGGAAAGGGCTTTGATACTAACATTGTCGTTCCTCCCGACACAGAACTCATTGGTATAACTCATAATGAAACAAGTAGTGGAGTTTCGCAGCCGTTGGATTTTATGTATGCCATTCGGAAGCAACATCCAAATACGTTAATAACGGTTGATGCCGTTTCATCTCTACCCTACCCAGATTTTGATTACACAAAATTTGATTCAGTATTCTTCTCTGTTCAGAAAGGATTTGGATTGCCTGCTGGACTTGGCGTGTGGATGATCAATGAAAAATGTATTGCAAAAGCAGAACAACTTTTATCTAAGGGAATTTCTATCGGATCTTATCATAACATTCCGTCTTTATATTCTCATGCTGTCAAAAATCAAAACCCGGAAACACCTAATGTATTAGGAATCTATTTACTTGGACAGGTGGTAGAAGATTTAGTGAGAAGAGGAATAAATACAATCAGAAAAGAAACCGAATATAAAGCCGCTATTCTATACCGGACATTAAATCAACATCCATCGCTTAATGCATTTGTAAAAGATGTTACCCTTCAATCGAAGACTGTAATTGTAGCAGAATGTGGTGAACATACGGAAAAGGTGGCGAAGGCATTAATGGCAAAAGGAATGCAGCCCGGAGATGGTTATGGTGCAAACAAAAAGACCCAGCTTCGATTTGCCAATTTCCCTACTCATTCAAAAGAACAGTTTGAACTGTTGGTTGATATACTCAGCGAGTTTAGGGGTTAAGTAAGGAGCATTCATCATAGTTCCTAACATACGTTAAAGTATGCTTTGCTTTAAAAATTGCATTAGGGCTAATTAAATTTAAACGATCAAGCAATTCTTAAAATGAAATTGAATTCAATCTAATCGGGATTTATTTCCTTTAAGAGGTTAAAAGTTCTGTCCTATCGTTAATTTCAAATATTTTATACTTGCTTAATCATTTTCAGGGAAACTTTCTTGTACATTTAGCCCTTTAAAATCTATGAGAAAGGTGCTAAATAGGTCATGTAATGATTCAGGTTTCTCTGAAGAGGCTCTATCCAAACTGTTTACCACAGCAATCTCTTTGATATCCCGGTTTTTTACGTCAATTGTTCTGCCATCCATCCTGAATTTCTATATCTTACCCCAAAATACCGACCATAAATCTATTTTGAGTGCTTCAGTTTAACTTCTTAAGTCAGATTAATTATCGCGTACAGAGTACGGTAATGAATGTTAATACAATTCATGCTTTCATGGATTTATTAAATCCCTATACCATTATTCAATACGGTGGACTTGCGCTGCTTCTTTTCGTACTCTTTGCAGAAACTGGCCTTTTCTTTGGCTTCTTTTTACCCGGAGATTCTTTGGTCTTTATCGCTGGATTGCTCAACCATTCTGGTTTATTAACTCAACCATTGTGGTTATTAATTGGACTAATGATTCTTGCCGTAAGCAGTGGTACAACAGTCGGTTATTGGTTTGGATTACGGGCTAAACGATTTTTTAGGAATAAGAAGGAAAACTTTTTCTACAAAAAGAAATACATTGAAACCACACAGAATTTCTATACGCGATATGGGATGACGGCCTTTATTTTAGGGCGATTTCTACCCATTGTGAGAACATTTGTTCCTATCCTTGCGGGCATGGTGCATATTGATTTTAAAAAGTTTTTATTCTATAATATATTGGGGGCTATACTTTGGATCACCAGTTTGGTAATGGCAGGGTATTGGATGGGCAATTTCTTTCCGGGAATTGTCGATTACTTAGAGATTATTATTGTGTCTATGATTGTTGTTACGACCCTACCTGTTATATTTTCGTGGCAAAAGCATAGAAAAAGCGAAGCAAGAAAGAAGCAAGAGTGATGAGAACAATGCTTAATCTAAGAAAGACATTCCAACTAGACGTGCTCTCGCTCGTGTTAGCCTGTGTTATTTCTATGCTTTTCACAAAAGGCGTTGTTGAATTTTTAAGCACTACCAGCAAAAAACAAGATCATCAAAGTGCCGCCTTTTCTCCCGTACAACAAAATGAATTTAACGAGGAGGAATTATTTTTCTCAGCTGACAATCTTCTTGATTCTCCGTGGGAAAATCATTGCATCGAAACTGGCGATCATGTTGCTATGTTGCATGATTTCAGAGCCTTACGGATCAATGCGCTGGTTGGCATCGAATTAGAGAAGCAGGTTTTCAGATCCAATGAATGGGGTCTTGGAAAATCCTATTTGGATACCTTACCTTCCCGTTGGGGTCCAACTGTCTCAATCGCTCATTGTAAATTAATTATTTGAATTTATTTTTAAACTGCCAACATCGTGTGACTTCTCGCGATGTTTTACATTCTATTGTTGAATGTCGGCACATTTATCATTATTAAAGCTTTTTATTATACCTAAAAATTGTAAACCTTTTAACAATCAATTTCTAATTATGAAAACTTCTAATTCTCTGTCCGACAATCTAAAATCCGGTTTTGCCGCAATTGTAATCCCAATAGAGATAGGCATCGCCTTTGTTATTTATTATTTAGTTCTAGGTAACCCGGCTAACTTCCAAGGCAACGATCCTGCAAACCACCCTCTTCCAGGAAATTATATGGCCATTGTCTACAAAGGCGGGATAATCGTACCTATTCTTCTTTCTCTATTGATGATGGTCTTAACATTTGGTATTGAGCGTCTTCTTACTATTAGCCGTGCAACAGGAAAAGGAAGTATTAAGAACTTTGTTCAACACATAAGAGCATTGCTAAAGTCAAATAATATTGCTCAAGCCATTGCAGAATGTGATAAACAAAAGGGTTCAGTTGCAAATGTTGTCAAGGCTGGCTTGTCGAAATACAGCGAAGTTGCAAAAGATAATACCCTTGAAACAGAGAAAAAAATTGCTTTGGTTCAGAAAGACATCGAAGAAACCACTCAGTTGGAAATGCCGATGTTAGAAAAAAACTTGGTGATCATCGCTACAATAGCTTCAGTAGCAACACTGTTAGGTTTGTTAGGAACGGTATTGGGTATGATCAAGGCGTTTGCCGCGTTAGCAACAGCTGGTGCTCCTGATTCAGTTGCGCTTGCGAACGGTATTTCTGAGGCCCTTATCAATACTGCCTTAGGTATCGGTACATCTGCAATCGCCATCATCATGTACAACTTCTTCACAAGCAAAATCGATTCGCTTACTTACGGAATTGATGAGGCTAGTTATAGTATCGTGCAGAATTTCACTGCCAATCCAAAAGGCTAATTCATAATTTAAAATTTCTATTATGGGAAAGGTTAAAGTTCACCGCGCCAGCACATCCATTGACATGACGCCAATGGTTGACTTGGCATTCTTGCTGGTGACGTTTTTTATGCTCACTGCTACTGCCACTCCAGATGAGCCCGTGACTGTAGATATGCCGACCTCTGTTTCAGAAATTCCTATTCCGGATATCAATGTTTTAACAATCTCTGTCGGAAAAGACGGGAAGGTTTATTTTAACATGGATGGAAAGTATAATCGCGAAGCTCTTCTCGGTAAAATCGGGGAGCGGTATAACATTCAATTTACTGAAGAGGAGACTAAGGTTTTCTCTGTACTATCTAGTACAGGAATTCCCATCGGACAACTCAAACAGTTTTTGAGTATGGAACGAGAGGATCGAAGTGCAATAAATCAGCCTGGTATTCCGTGCGATTCAGTCAACAATGAATTGAAGGACTGGATCATATTTTCGCGGATGACAAATCCGAAGCTGCGCATCGCTGTCAAAGGTGATAGTGAAGCGAATTATCCCGTCATAAAAACCGTGATCAAAACGCTGATTGACAATAAAGTCTTTCGGTTTAACCTGATCACCAATATGGAAAAGGGAGTTTGATAACACCAAAGAGAACAGTTTAAAAAAAATTGCTATGGCAGAAATAAGTCAAGGTGGTGGTAAAAAAGATAGTAAAGTAAGAAGTAAAAAAACGTCTACCAAGATCGATATGACTCCGATGGTAGATCTTGCATTCCTTCTGCTTACCTTCTTTGTAATGACCACCACGCTCAATAAACCTCAGACCATGGAAATTAACATGCCTGAGGAAGTTAAGGAAGGTGACATTCCACCCCCTGTTAATGAAAAAAAAGTACTCACTATTATTTTAGGAGATGATGACAAAGTCTATTGGTATATCGGCATGACTGATCCTATAGTAGAAGTCACCAATTTTTCAGATGAAGGTATCCGAAAAATACTGCTTAAGAAGAACGCGGAGATCGATAAGATGGTTGTGCTGATTAAAGCTACAGATGAGTCGAGATACAAAAACATGGTCGACATTCTGGATGAGATGAATATTACCAACATGAAACGTTATGTATTGGTTGATATCACGCCTGTAGATAAAGAACTTATTAAAGAATCAAACTTATGAAAGCTACGGAAACTCCATTGTTGAATTGGGACGATATCGTCTTTGAAAATAGGAACAAGGACTATGGTGCATACTTTAATAGAACCAACTATTCAAAGCATGTTGTTATTGCTGTCGCATTAACTATTGTGGTGATCGGTACTGTGTTGGCATTTCCAACGATAGTAGAGTTCTTCAAAGGAAGAGGTGATGATGAAGAACTTGTACAGAAAACAATAAAGTACACAGATTTATCACCACCACCACCAATTGATCAGGATGTTCCACCTCCACCCCAATTGGATATTCCACCTCCGGTGAAAACAATCATTAAATTCCTTCCTCCAAAGGTTACTGAAAAAGAAGTAACCGAAGAAGAAGAGATGCCGACTATTGATGAGGTAAAGAAAGTTGACATTGGTGCTGAAACCATCCAAGGTACTGGTGATGTCGTTTTTGATGAGCCTGTAGATGAGGTTGTGAAAGAAGAGAATGACGATGACAAAATCTTTACGGTGGTTGAACAACAAGCTGCATTTCCTGGAGGAATGGAAGCGATGATGAAATTTCTTAACAAAAACACAAAGTATCCAGCGGCTCCTCGCAGAATGGGTATTCAAGGTACAGTCTTTGTAAGTTTTGTGGTTGACAGAGAAGGAAATCTCAGCGACATCCAGCTTGTTAAAGGTATCCATGCTGATTGTGATAAGGAAGCGATGCGCGTGGTAGGAACGATGCCTGCCTGGAAACCAGGTAAGCAGAATGGACGTGCCGTTAAATCACGCTTTGTTCTTCCCATCAAATTTAAACTGGCAGAATGAAAACCGATTCAGACGAGTCAAATGCATTTAGTGTGATCATGAAGTATCTTGAAATTGGCATGGCCATTGTATACATCATTGTCGGTGCTTTAATAATTTGGCGCTCTGCAGAATTAAATATTTCGAATCAATATTCGTTACCTCTCGGCAGTATGTTGGGAGTATACGGAATATTCAGAGTGTACAGGGTTTATCAGAAGTACTTTAAAAAGTGATGAGATATTTTCAAAATATAACCACCGTAAGTTTACTGTTGATCGCTGCTGCTTGTGGAGATAAAGATAAATCCGGCAAGCCATTAGATACTCCGACCTTTGGAGAAATCAAAATTGCGGTAGATGAATCGTTGAAACCAGTGGTTGATTCTGAAATAAAAGGATTTCAAGGTATTTACACAAATGCAACGATCGCTGCCCAGTATACTTCAGAAGCAGAAGCAATTGATCTTCTGCTGAAAGACAGTGTGAGGATGATTGTGATTACCCGAAAATTGGTTCGTGAAGAGCGTGATATTCTTCAAGGGCAAGTAATCACACCGAATGAGAGAGTAATAGCCAATGAAGGCATTGCACTTATCATGAATCAATTAAGACGGGATAGTTTACTCTCTATTCAACAACTGCATGATATTTTCTCTGGAAAGATTTCAAGCTGGAATCAATTATTTAAGGGATCCTCAAAAGACTCGGTGAAAATTGTATTCGATAGTCCTTCTTCGGGCATGCTGCGCTACTTGAAAGATACACTCGGTATTCAAAAACTTCCGAATAATTTTTACGCTGTAAACAACAATCCTGCAGTGATTGATTATGTTTCACAAAATAAAAATGCGATCGGATTAATTGGGATAAGCTGGATTAGTGATACCGATGATTCTACAGCGGTACATTTCCTAAATACCATTCGGGTATTTGGACTAGAGCATGATTCCTCTTATTACCAGCCTTACCAGGCCTATATTGCACAGCATAGCTATCCCCTTTCGCGCGAAGTGATCATTATTAGCAGGGAAGCGAGAACAGGATTAGCGAGTGGGTTTACTGCATTTGTTGCAAGTGATAAAGGACAACGTATTGTGTTAAAGGCAGGGTTGGTTCCTGCAACAATGCCTGTTCGAATCGTGCAAGTAAGTCAGGAGCCAATTGTTTATTAAACTTAATTAAAATGAAAAGAATGTCAGTTACACTTAGAAGTTTAGGATCTGCGCAGATGGCCATCCTATTTCTCCTTATTAGCGCTCAATTTGCATTGGCACAAACGCCAGAAATAGATCAGGCTAAATATCAGGTACTCGTTGATCAGTCAGCAAAAGCGAAGAGTATATTACAGAAAGCAGTTGCTGACCATCCGGAAGATGCGAGCCTTTGGTATTTCCTAGGAGAAGTGCAAATCAAAAGAGGTGAACTGAAGGAAGCTGAAATATCTTTTCAAAAAGGTATAGAATTAAATGACAAGGAACTGTTGAACACAGTTGGCAAAGGTCATTTAAGGTTAATCGAGAATAATGCTGTGGAAGCAAAAAAGTTACTTGAGCAAGCTGTAACGCTGAGCAAATCAAAAAATATTGCTGTGCTGAAAGCTGTTGCCCAAGTTTACCTTACGCAGGCTGCCTACGCCAGTAACGCTTTAGCGCTACTGATGAAGGCCAAAGCTATTAATGACAAAGATGAAGAAGTTTTTCTTTTGTTGGGTGACGCTTATCTTCTTCAAAACAATGGTGGCCTGGCTGTAACAAGTCTTGAAACCGCAGCGTCATTGAATCCAAAAGATGCTACACCCGAATATAAAATCGGCTTGATCTATTTGCGCTCTAAAAACACCGAAGCAGCAGATGTCGCTTTAACCAAAGCGGTGAAGATTGATCCTGCGTATACATTAGCCTATAAGGAATTAGGCGAGCTTTATTACCTTGAAAAGAAATCCAAAGAAGCAGTAGAAGCATATGAACATTACCTGTCGTTGACAGAGAATCCAGAGCCTGCTAAACTTCGCTACGCATTCTTTCTCTTTATGGCGAAGAATTATGTGAAGGCAAACGAAGTATTCAAAACTCAGATTCAAAAACTGGATGTTAGTCCGCTTACGCTTCGTTTCTATGCTTTCTCTCTGTTCGAAGCTGGTGATCTTGCACAGAGTCAAAGTGTAATGGAACAGTATTTTGCTAAACAAGTACCTGCACAAATTGAAGCATCAGACTATAAGTTCTACGGACAACTCCTGATGAAAGTGAACCAGGATTCAATAGCTGTTGAAGCTTTCGAAAAAAGTTACATTTTGGATACCACTCAAACTGAAGTTCTCCAGACTATAGCTGAAACACAGTTCAAGAACAAACGGTATGAGAAATCAATAAATGCTTACAGCCGCTTGATGAAGAAGAGAGCAAAGCCTCTTTCGGCCGATCATTTTAAGATTGGACAGGGTTATTACATTACGAAACAATTTGGAAAAGCAGATACTACTTTTCAAAAATTGATTGAGCTTCAACCCAATATTTCAGTGGGCTACTTGTGGACGGCTAGAACAAAATCACAACTTGATCCTGACTCAGAAAAGGGATTAGCAAAACCGTATTATGAAAAGGTTATCGAGAAAGCAAATCCGGAAAAAGAAAAAAATAATTTGATTGAAGCATACTCCTATCTTGGGTATTATCTTTACTTAAAGGGAGATCTTCAGACAGCGTTGACAAATTGGGAGAAGGTATCCGCTCTTGATCCAACAAATGAACAAGCCAAAGAAGCAATTCGGGCTATAAAAGAAGCGTTGAAGGGTCCGAAGCCGCCAAAGCAGAAGTGAAAATAATTGACCAGGGAAAATCTGGTAGCTAAGTGGGTCAGGCTTTTTTTGTTAAAGGTTCCGCATGCTTCACTTTTTCTCATGGGGATGAGAAGTGCTAACAACCCTGGTCATCTTTTAATTGACAAGTATATTAAATATGATCGGTTTATCAGATACTAACCTCCTTTTTGGAATGATCCTTCAAATACCTGCACAACCAGAGGAATTAACCTTTCTTGACCTCCTCCTAAAGGGGGGATTCATTATGTACCCCATTATGTTTTTGTTAATGGTGGTCATCTATGTATGCATAGAGCGCTTCCTTTATTTAAAAGACTCTACCAAAAAGGAATCTAACTTAATAGATCTTGTTAAGAACAGTCTTAAAACCGGAGACGTCAACGGTGCCAAGCAAAGGGCTGCACATCTCTCCTCTGCTACAGGTCGGATTATTTTAAATGGACTTGGTAGTTTAGGGAGACCCATTCGCGAAATTGAATCCGTTCTTGAATCCTCTACCAATATTGAAATAGCGCAGATGGAAAAGAACATGGCGTACCTTGGAATTATTGCCGGTATTGCTCCCATGCTAGGATTCATCGGAACCATCAGTGGTATCATTCACATCTTTTACGATATCTCTTTATCCGATAACATCAGCATTGGTATCATTGCCGGAGGTCTTTATGAAAAAATGATTACCAGTGGTGCCGGCTTAGTAGTTGGTGTTCTTGCGTATGCTGCCTATCACATGTTGCATGTAAGCATTCAACGATTTGCACTTCAAATTCAAAAGGATGCTTTCGAATTCATACAATCGCTGCAACAAAAATAAGGGAGCATGAAAGTTAAACTTCATAAACATTTTCATGCCGAAGTAGCCACAGCATCGCTGAACGATATCATGTTCTTCCTGTTGTTGTTCTTTCTTATTATTTCTACCGTTACCAATCCGAATGTTATTAAGGTATTGCTACCAAAGTCTCAGGCTAACCAAACACTGAACAAGCAATCTATTACCTTAACCGTTACCGAAACAAAACAATACTATATCAACAAAAAGCCGATTCCCTTTCCTCAATTAGAAGGTGCATTGAAGGAAGAATGTGAGGGAATTGATGAGCCAACGGTTGTACTTCGAATGGCTTCTAATCTCACTGTACAAGAACTGACGACTGTGTTGGAGATTGGGGCAAAGAATAAAATAAAAATGGTGATTGCCACGCGCAATAAGTAATTCCCACCGAAAGTCATTACACTTTTCTCTTCATTCATTACTGACACTTTGAAATGCAGTTAGTATGATATGCTAATGCTGAAACATTAGTCTGCTGAAACTTTACATTCCAAACCTTTAAACCTTTTCATATCTTCGAAGTCTAACGGCAGATTTTGAAATTATTCCTTGGAGGACAAAGAACTTTTAGCCAAGATTAAAAACCCTGATACCCGAAACTACGGGTTCAATCTGTTGGTGCGCGAATATCAGAAGCGCGTGTACTGGCATGTTCG
>JANODK010000034.1:0-3031 GCA_031412655.1 Chryseolinea sp. | reverse complement strand
GGCCGATGACGGTTCGTTTATTCTTATGTTTTCTTTTGCGCGGTCTGCAATTTTAATCTGGTGATTATTTTCGTTCCCGCGCACTCGCAATCACTTCATTCCTTAGTATTGCATGTAATCATAAACTACGATCGAAAAATATACATCCATGAATACTTAAAGATTTCCTTTCTTTAACTCCTCTACAGCATAATTAGCAGCACGTGCAGTAAGGGCCATGAATGTTAGTGAAGGATTTTGATTACCTACTGATGTCATGCAGGCGCCATCGGTAACAAATACATTCTTGCAGGAATGAAACTGATTCCACTTATTTAGTAATGATGTTTTTGGATCTTTGCCCATGCGTGCTCCTCCCATTTCATGAATATCCAAACCCGGTGCTTGTTTGCTATCATGAGGTGTGATGTTTTTACAGCCTGCTTTCTCTAACATCGCTTGGGCTTGAATTAGAAAGTCTTTCATTACCTTCTCATCATTCTCCGTGTGTTCAATGGATGTAATTAATTGTGGAATACCCCATGCATCTTTTAAGTCTGGACTTAACCGCACGTGATTGCTTTCAATTGGAATGGTTTCGCCTTGCATCATCATGTAGATGCTCCATTGTCCAGGTTTGGAAATGGATTCTTTCAATTCTGCACCAATACCATCAGTGGATCCTTCCGAGCGCGATGCCGTGTAAAATGTCATATAGCCACGCATGAAATCTTCTTCTTGCTTATGCACATTGCGGAATGAAGGCATCATTATGGCTGTTGGTCTTCTTCCATAATAATAGGTGTCTTCATAGCCATCAAAGGTAGCGGTCACAGTACCCCGATAATTATGAAACGCAACGTACTTCCCTAGCAACCCATTATCATTGCCTAATCCGTTTGGAAAGCGATTTGATTTCGAGTTCAGCAGAATAAGATTTGTATTAAGACACGCAGCGTTGACAAAAATGATTTTTGCTGAGTACTCTATTACCTCTTTCGTATTCGCATCAATCACCCGAACGCCACTTGCTTTTCCTTTCTTCTCATCATAGATAATAGAGTGAACCACAGAGTGTGGACGCAAGGTCATGTTCCCTGTTTTCTTCGCCCAAGGGAGTGTTGATGAGTTCGCACTAAAGTATCCACCAAACGGACATCCACGTTCACACATTGAGCGAGCCTGGCATTGTCCTCTGCCCTGTTGTTTGTGAATCTCTTGCGGTTCAGTAAGATGTGCACAGCGGCCTATCACTACGTCACGATCCTGATAATGTTCCTTGATTTTTCCTTGAATGTGTTTCTCGACACAATTCATTTCCCATGCTTTCATTACTTCACTATCCGGTAAAGTTTCAAGTCCATCGCGATTACCACTAATGCCTGCAAATTTTTCTACGTGTGAATACCATGGCGCCAGGTCATCATATCGTATCGGCCAGTCTACTGCAAAACCATCACGTCCCGGAGCTTCAAATTCAAAACGACTCCAACGCTGAACTTGTCTTGCCCATAATAATGATTTACCTCCCTCCTGATATCCGCGAATCCAATCGTATGGTTTCTCTTGTATGTAAGGATGATCTGTATCCTTCACAAAAAAATGATCTGTGGTATCATTGAAAGCATAACATCGATTGACAATTGGGTTGGCTTCTGTCACCTCTAATGGCAATCGTCCTCTAAGTGGAAAATCCCAGGGATTTTTTGTTGCCGTTGGATAATCATCAAGGTGTTTCACTTCACGACCACGCTCAAGTACAAGTGTTTTTAATCCATGATCGCACAACTCTTTGGCTGCCCAGGCACCACTCATTCCTGATCCAATGACAATGGCATCGAACGTTGTTTGATTTTCTGAACTTCCCATATCCGATTGTTATATTTAAAATGTGCGATGAACAATTTTTAAAATTTGAAATTGTAATTCATTCCGTTCTATTCCTGATCTTACTTTTGATACAAAATAGGATTTAAATGACCATCGGCAATGGAGCCAACAGGCCTTTCATCCAACCAGGTTTGCCAATCATTTTTTCGGAATTCATTGGTCGGTTCTACGATGCGAATGTCTTTATCCATGTAAATCACGGTCATCACTTTTCGGGGTTTGTTGGAAACATTTGCACCAGCACGATGATATGTCCAACCTGCGTGGAAGCTTACTTCGCCAAGTTCAAACGGTGCTTCATTAATCGTGAATTGTTTCATGGCCGCGGCTAACAATGCCTCACTCTCGTCACTGATTTCTTTATCGCGACCAATCTCTACGGTCTGACTGGCTTCCGCAAATGCCAATGGCCCCATCTCCATCGGTACTTTTTGTAGGGGTATCCAAACGGTAATTGTGTTAGCGTTCGAAAGGGGCCAATAAAACTGATCAGCATGCCAGGGTGTAATGCCTCCGCTCGACTCTTTATATAAGGCCTGATCGTGATATAGACGAACGCCTTGAACTTGCATTAATTCGGTTGCGATCTGCGCGAGGCGCTTGCTGAACACAAATTCTTTAATCGAATCGTTTTCGCGCCAAAGATTCATCACCTGAAGAAACGCTTTCTCATACGTTGTGCGCTCTTCCATGGGCTTGGTAAGCTTATTGAGTTTGAACACCCAATCGGTGATCACCTCTCCATAGAAATGCAGAGTCTCAGCGCTCAGCACATTTTTCAATTTTATATATCCGTTCTTCTGGTAAGAACGGATGACTTCCTGGTCAACTGAATACGGTAATTGAAGTTCTGCCAGAAAAGCCCTGTAATTTCCTTCCATAGTCATCATACTCTATAAAGGTTTGTTTAAATATAAAGACCTTTTTTCAAGTCTCTGCCCCGTGATGGGAGATGTTTGTTGGGTATTACGTAGAATTTTATTTCTTTTCGGATTGGAACCAATGTCGTTCACTTAAGCCTTGCTTTATGGCCTCACCTCATTCCTCTACCAATGAACTCATTCATATGGGATTGGAATCAAAGATAGATTAAGCTCTTTTGCTTTTTTGTGCAGGTAGGCAATCTGGTGGTTTAATTGTTTTTCCTTATACCGCTGTATTC
>JANODK010000033.1:0-2513 GCA_031412655.1 Chryseolinea sp. | reverse complement strand
TGATTTTTTGTGCTTTACCCTTCTTAATTGTACTACTCTGCTGAATTTCTTTGACTTTACCTTCATCCATCATAGCAAACGAAACTATGGGAGATAATCCTAAACCAATAGTAGCAGCACCTGCGGTTTTTAAAAAATCTTTCCGGGAAACTCCTTCGGGAATAGCGGAATTACATCCGCAGGCACAATTCTCTTTGTGTTGGCTCATAATAACATATCAAACCTACAATGTAATCAAAAGCCAATATGGTTTCAATTCTTCAAAATAAAGGCATGGAAGAATTACTTCCATGCATTTCAAATTTATAATGTGTTGGCTCTTTAAAGTACTTAAGTGAAGCTTGAACGCTTGTGATGTATTGGATTAATCACTTACGTTTACTACTGAATCGATCTTCCTTCTCCGCTATTAACACAAGAGTCCCAGTGCCGAGGAATACAATTGCAGCAAGCGTTGAGTTGTATAACGGTGTCCTATGGGTTGTTCCATCGAAAGATTCAAAATTGGTAAGGCGTTCTTTGGCAACTATGCAAAGACCAGATAAAGCTGTCGAAACAAATCCCACCACCAAAAGAATAATCCCCAATACTTTCATCATGACTATCTCTATTTCGTGCTGATTGAAATATGCAATCTCTTCAGGAACTGTATCTAGAATTTAAGTGTAATTCCAAATTTGCCTCCTGAGAAAGCAGGTGTTCCTCCAACCTCAAGGTTTAATCCAAACCTTTCTGTGAAATAGTACCTGCCACCAACTTGTGCTCCCAACTGTAGCCCTGAAGTCTGATCACCTGGATAGTCATTATCTGAATTCCAAAAGTAGAACCCAAGGTTAAGTCCGGCATAGAAATCCCAATTTGTTGGCATGTTTAATAGTGTGTTGAAATGGTAATTACCATTACCTGCAATCCCAACAATGCTGTGGTGATATCGGTTTTTATCAGGGCGATCGTTATAAGCCCTATAGGATACTTCACCACCGACAGAAATATCACGATGCACACCCACATCAAAACCGGCATAAACAGGAAGTCCCCAGGAAGAAAGTCCTACACCTGCGTTGAATTGCCCCTGGCCTTTTCGCAATCCATATTGAGCGAATGAAATTTGAGCAGCCAGACAAAGCACACTCAGTACAATTAACTTTTTCATAATGGTTTATTTAAACTTTGGAGAGATTAGAAATATTCTCTCGTGATATACACTGAAATCTTCGTGCCACTTGCAGATTTAGATGGATCAGTATTTATTTACCAGGGTCATGTGGAAAATGGTACACACCATTAAAACAATTCCACAACTTACTATTCATAAATGCGACCAGATATTCTCACCAGAAACAAGGTCAAAAGAGTATATATAAATGAAAAGCACGGAATGCCAATTCCGTGCTTTCTAACCTACACATCATAGTTTGACTTATTCTACGCAGAGTACGCTTTCGCAAATTCTGTCGCAAAGTCTTCTAATTTTACCGGACTGAAGCTGAGCTTGTGCGCGCGAGCGTCCGCTTGCATAGTACCAACTCGCAATGCGTTCCCCATTTCTGTATAGGCACTTGCGTGTATTTCAGAAAGACCAGCTCCAAGCAATCCTGCTTTTTGTTGCTCATCGGTAAACGTTACCCAATTCAAATTTTTACCGATCGCTTTACCCAATACACTTGAAATTTCTTCACCGCTGCGTTCATCACCAATGATGTAACGAACTGAGTTTCCTGTAAAGTCTAGTTTTAAAAGTTCATCGAGTGCTGCAACGGCAATGTCTTTTGGGTGCACAAGGAAAACCTTTTCCTGATCACCAAAATTACCACCCATAATGCCGGCTTGTTTAATCATACCAATCTGCGCTAAAAGATTGAAGTAGAAATACGAAGGACGTAAATGCTTTATGTTGATACCGGTCAATGTGTTTAGTAATTGTTCAAGATCATGAACTCCGTTTACTGGACCAACACCATCTTTCAAATGCGCACCAATACTGCTTAGGTTCACCACATACTTTACATTACTCGATCGCAATGCTTCTGTATAATTCTTAGCCACTTCATTTTGTGATTTACGCCAATTGCTGGTTTGCCAGATAGGAGGGATCATTGTGTACACAACATCCGCTTTGCTGAAAGCATTTTTAAGAAAGCTCAGATCCTGAAGCTGACCAACTAATGCTTTAGCACCCAGCTTTTCAATTTCGCTTACTCTTTCAGATGATGAGGTAATGACGCTTACGGAATGTCCGTCCTTTACCAATCCTTCCACAATGTTTTTGCTGATGTTTCCAATCGATCCTGTTATGAGATAGTTTTTCATGATGTATAAATTTTTGTTTGAATGATGTTGCAAGTTTAACGCAATACTTCTTATTTTGTGTCTAGTTATAATAAACTGATATAGTCATAATATTCAGACTAATATTGATTATCAATACGTTATGAAAGGAAATTGTTTAGAAGATCTCAAAAGGTGCCCGGTAACAGCAACAATGGAGATCATGGGAGGTAAGTGGAAGCTGT
>JANODK010000032.1:0-16811 GCA_031412655.1 Chryseolinea sp. | reverse complement strand
TGAAAATTCCAGCCTGGCCGGATCGATCATCCATCAATGATAATCCAATACCCGACCATCGCGTTCCATTGCTTGCTAAAAACGGGTATGAAAGATTGATGATATTACTCGCTAAATTAAAATCACTTCCTGTCGCCTGATTGCGATAGTCATAACTAGCGGTCGCATAATCGGAAGTACTCACTTGTGCCGGATTAACTCGTTGAGGTGTAAAATTATATTGACTGAATTGAAAATACTGTGCATAGCTTTTCCCTGCTGAACAAAATACCATGCATGCAACAAAAAATATTCTTATTTCCGGCATCGGCTAACGAATAAGAACGATAGATCCAGATTCCTTTCCATTTAGCAATACTCGTTTTCCAGTTGGCACAGTGCCCTTCACTTTCCAAAAATAAACACCACCAGGTTGCCTTGTTCCATTTGTTAATCCATCCCAACCGCGTTGCGCAGCGTCTGTTAAGTCAGATGTTTTAAATACCAGACTTCCTTCCCGATTAAAAATCGAAAAAGTAAAGTCTTTAGCTGAGTTCAATCCATAGATTCTTATTGCATCATTTTGACCATCATCATTTGGAGTAAAAAGCGTGGGCACAAATCCGCTATCCTCAACCGTAACAGTAACTACAGCCTGACTTGAACAGTTAATCGAATCATATCCTGTTACCGTATATTGAATAGTAACGGTTGGTGTTGCTGTTGGATTGGAAATATTATTCTGATTCAGAAAGGTTGATGGCGACCATTCATAGCGATCAGCACCACTGACTCCTAATGTTACCGATCCACCCTTCATGATTTTATATTGATCGGCAGCAAGTACCAACTCGGGTCTGCTTATACGAACAACTGTCTTCCGAAGAATCGTGCAGCCTTCAGCATTTTTTAATGTAACGGAAACTATATCATTCTCTGACACTACATAGGTTATATTTTCTGTCGTTCCTAAGTTACCTCTCAGATCACTCTTCCAATTCACAATATCCCAACCAGGCTCTACTTCAAAGCTCAATTGAGCGCCAACACAAGCAAATCGAGTTGCCAGCTCTTCCTTAATAGTATTATTATTAATCTTAATGATCCATGCCTTCAGTGCAGCACACCCTGACGTGATGAGATGAGGATTATAAAAAAACAAGGTATCAGTTTGATTCACTTGAAAACCAAATTCCCTGGCCGAGCCTAAAAATCCATTGGCAAATGAGAACCATAACACTTCAACAGAAGATTTTAAAATAACATTTTCATGATGGCACACCGACAACCTACTTACGTCAACAGCTACAGAAGCACAATTACCAGTACCACCGCCTCCTCCGATACAAACAGATCCGGTAGATCGGGAATGAAATGCATTGTCAATCGCCTGAACCGAGATTAATACGTTTTCGTTTGGTATACTTCTCAACAATCTAAAATTACTAGTACCATTATTTCCATGAGTAACAGAAAGTCTTTTTTCATTTAGTAAATCAAATGAACCGGCTTGATATTCTGTATTTCCATTTAAGAAAATATCAAATGTTAATGACGAAGTAGGCGTATGATCGTCATTGGGTTTATCCCAGTACAAAAAGACCCGATTGAATATCGGCAATGCTACTGCATTTGGCGGACGTTGTGGTCCATCATTCTTCTTTTGAGGTTTGTTTTCATACAAAACAAGATACAATACGCCACGATCAACAAGCTGAATCAAATCGAGATCACCATCATGTTCCATATCACCAAAGTATTGAGCAATCAGTCCTTTCGAGGTAAGCGTATCATAGTCCTGATCACCATACTTGTTAATATTTAGCGTATCGCCAACACCATTTTTACCAATGAAGTTTACATCAACAACTCCATCCGAGTTCAGATCAGCCACGAAATTGTTAGCATCCCCAAGTACTAACGGATAATTCGATATTACATAGTTTCCGCGATCACTTAGATAAAGTTTTGTTTGATCTACATTGTTCAAATCCTTTCCCGTAATCAACACATCAAAAATACCATCGGCATTAACATCCGCAGAGGCTGAAACGCCTTGAAGCTCAATTGTACTTTCGGGTCTGAAGTAAAATGAATTTTGATTGATCAGGAATCCACTCACTAATGAATCTGGTTGAACACGACCACTTACAAACAAATCAAATCGACCATCACCATTCGCATCAATCACTTCCAAAGCAGCAAGCAAAAATTTGATTGAATCGTGAACTACATTCCACATATAATCTTGTTCCTGCTTTAAAATCTTTGTAAAGGGGACACCATTGTCAATTCCGGATACAATCCATTCTGTATTTGCATCATTATCAAGATCGGCAAATTTACTTATTGTGAAAGCGGGGACATTTAAAAAATGTTCTTCAAACTGAAATTCACCTTTATTTAAATACACCGCTGTAGTATCTACTCCATTTCTATTACCTGATACAATTACATCTATATCATTATCAAGATCGTAATCAACAATATCAATTGTTTGATATTCAAGTATTGGAGTAGTTTCCGTTTTTAAAATTGGGATATTCACTGTATCTCCCTTGATGAAATAAAGAAGGCTCCGATTTGAATTACCCTTCCCTGCTATTAAAATATCAAGTAAGCCATCGTTGTCCAGATCAACCCAAATAGACTGAGCTTGCTGAATTGAATCCGGCAATGCGATTTCATTTTTCGTTTGAAATTGCTGTGCGAAGGTTAGTTTAACACACACCATCAGCACAAATAGTATTGCAACATTTTTCATTGCTATTCCTTTGCTTTAATAGTTTGAATCTGAAAAGTCAACGGCAAGACAAGTTTACTGGGCACTGGCTGTCCATTTAAGGTAGCTGGTTTCCATGCAGACATACTCTTTATCAAGCGCTTTGATTCAATTTCAAATGGAGGTCCTAGGGATTCAACAAATTGAACATTTTCTGGTCTACCCTCTTTATTAATAATGAACGAAACAGTTTGAACACCCTGAATAGAATCTTTTAAGCTTTCTATTGGATATTGAAGATTCGTATTTAGAAAAGCATAAAGTGAAGCATATCCATTGATCGGTTCTGCTTGAACATAAACCGATTCAACTGGAGTGTTTTGCTTCGTATTAATTCCCTCAACCGACCTTTGAACTTCCGTTCTCTTTGGCTTAGCAATTTGCTCAGCAACAATAGGTCTATCAGTATTATTGGTCAAGTGCATGCTATCCTTCAGTGGTATTGATTCTTCAGAATTTAGTGTTGGCTGACTTGATTGTAATTCAAGTTGCTGATTTGGTATTGAAGGTTCTACATTTTGACTATAAAAGGTAAAGAACCAGATGGTTGAAGATACCAGCACTATTGCAGGAACTGACCATTTTAAAATAGCATATCGACTTCGTTTTTTAATATCCAACTCCTTTTGTTTTCTTCGGAGTGAATCGAAATCCATATAGCCGTTGATCTCTTCATCCGAAAGATCGAGCCTTTGTTTCATGATTGTAATTTTTTGTTTCATTTCTGTTGTAGAAAAAATTTCTTCATCTTATCCAGCACACGATATACCTTTACCTTAGCATACGTCTCTGTAATGTTTAGAATTGAAGCAACCTCTTTAAAGGGACGCTGCTCAAAAAAACGCAACTCGATAAGCTGCAATTCATCCAAGGATAACTTTTGAAGGACGTGTGGCAATCGATCTTCTAGATCTTGTACAGTAGAATCTGCTGTTAGCTCAGCATGTAAGTGGTCTATAATGTCATCTTCAAGTGTAACGATTCGATGACGCTTATTACTTCTAAAAAAACTATTGCATTCGTTTAAGGCAATCCTGAATAACCAGGATGAAAAAGGTAAACCTCTAAAACTAAACTTATTGATATTGATGAGTGCTTTTAGAAATACCTGAGAGGTAATGTCTGCTGCTATGGCCTTGTCTCCAATGCGGTGAAGGATGAATAGAAATATCTTTTTGAAGTAGCGTTCATAAAGCAATCGAAATTCATCGGGGTTGGCTTGCGCATTCCGAATCAGTTCTTCTTCATCACGTGCCAGTTCCTGTCTATTTTGATATTGTTCAATCACCATGAATCAGTTTATTACATTCGGTTCACGACTAAAATGCAGATTTCTGTAAAAGATACAGATCGCTGCGACATACTTGAATAGCTTTGGCTAAAATCGAGCAGAAAAAGAAAAGAGCAATTGATTAAGATGAGGTCGAAAAATGACGGAAAACGGGTTGAAATTAGGAGAGGAGAAGATCTCCCTGCCCAGACAGTAGTGGTGACTTTCGCCATCCTACTGTCAGTGCAAGAACACAGTTTAACGCTATGGCAAAACAGCTTTAACTGTGTGGAGAGATGTTAAAGTAAGGGGTTAACTTTCACTTTTCCTAAAGATTCTATCAAACTTTGTGAAGGTTAAAAAATTGGCTTTTTTGCAAGCTGATTGCACTCGTTAAAGTGACATTTTTGCTTTTATGAAAACGCTCAAATTTTAATTAAGTATATGAAAATCAAGTACTTGAATGGTTGTAAACATTTGATCCACAAGTTATAAACATTGCCATTCCAACATGATTGAAGACAATTACAAGCAGCGAGGATTGAGGAATAAACTAGTCAAAAAGCTATCGGAAAAAGGAATAAAAGATGAGCGTGTTTTGGCCGCTATCGGCAAGGTTCCAAGGCACGCTTTTTTTGAAAATGCACTACTCGAACATGCCTATCAGGACAAGGCTTTTCCGATTGGTGAGGGCCAAACCATAAGTCAGCCTTACACTGTTGCGTTTCAGACCGAGAAGCTTGAAATTAAACCTGGCGATAAGGTTCTTGAGATTGGAACAGGCTCAGGTTATCAGGCTAGCGTGTTGATGGAAGTAGGAGCGAAGGTATATACAATAGAGTATAATCGTAAACTTTATGAAAAGTGTAAAGAGTTCCTTCCAACGATGGGCTATAAACCTTTCTTCTTTTTCGGAGATGGCTCGAAAGGTCTTCCTGCAAAAGCACCTTACGATAAAATTATTGTAACGGCTGGTGCTCCGATTGTGCCCAGTGCATTGACAGATCAATTAGCGGAAGGTGGGATTTTAATTATACCTGTCGGTGATCGGGAGAAACAAATGATGCTTAGGATTCGAAAGAAGAATGGAAAGTTGATACAAGAAGAATTCGAGAACTTCGCTTTCGTTCCACTTCTCGGTGAGCAGGGATGGAAAAAATAAGAATTCAATCGTATACGGAATTAATTACTTATCCAAAATAAACATCCAACATAAAGTTGTTTCTTTGATGCTTGAGGTATGACGAAATTTATTCAAACGGTCTTCCGTAAACTCTTCTCTCCAGAATTTTTGAAGTTCGCCATTGTTGGTGGCATCTCTGCTCTTATTGAATACTCTCTTTATCTTTCCTTGAAGCTTTGGATGGATTATTTAACAGCAAACATTGTAGCATTTGCCATCACAAATATTGTAACCTACATTCTCAGTAAGATCTATGTATTCGGTTCTTCGGATGGCAACAAGGTAATGGAAGCAATACTGTTTTTTACATGTCTGGGTGGTGCCCTCTTGATAAGTCAATTTACATTATGGGTACTTGTCGATCATATTGGTTTGGATGACCGAATTGCTAAAGCAATTGCCATGTCGATTGCCATTGTTTGGAATTTCTTCACGCGTAAGCACATTGTCTTCCGACACGCACTTAAAGTGACAGATCAATCCACTACAAATTCTTCATCAGGTAATTCTTAAAGGAATTAAAATCCTTTTGCATGAGCAGGCTCTGTTTGGTCTGTTGCATGAACTTTAGGAGTGGCTTTGGAATTTCTATTTTCTGTCCTAAAGTTTCATCCACAACATCTTTAAACTTCGCAGGGTGCGCAGTCTCTAGAAAAATACCTGTAAAATCTTCTTTTGTTTCAGTGACATATTTCTTCAAACCTAAATAACCAATCGCTCCATGCGGATCCATTACATACTGTTTTGTTGAATAAATATGACGCATTGCTTTTTGTGTTTCTTCATCGGTAAAAGCACAGCCATAAATATCATTTGACAGCGTTTCAAAATTACCACCATACAGATTCAATATCCGATCAAAGTTGCTTGGATTACCTACATCCATTGCATTGCTTATGGTTTGTTTGGATGATCTTGGTTTAAATAATTTTGTCTGAAGGTATTCAGGAATCACATCATTTACATTTGTTGCTGCAATGAAATGGTGGATTGGAAGTCCCATTCGCTTTGCCAATAAACCGCCAGTAAGGTTTCCGAAGTTTCCACTTGGAATGGAGAACACAACAGGCTTGCTTTTGTCTTTTACCTGAGCATAGGCATAGAAATAATAAAAAGATTGAGGAATAAGCCGAGCGATGTTGATTGAATTGGCTGAGGTTAGATAAAATTTCTTTTTCAGTTCGTCATCTAAGAAGGCTTGCTTCACTAAACTCTGGCAATCATCAAATGTACCATCAACTTCCAGCGAAGTAATGTTCTGGCCAAGTGTTGTGAATTGCTTTTCTTGAATATCACTTACCTTTCCGGAAGGATATAAAACAACAACGCGGGTTCCGGGAACTCCTAAGAAACCATTGGCTACTGCACTTCCTGTATCACCTGAAGTTGCCACGAGAATAACAATCTCTTGCTTTTGGTGCTTAGCAAAATAACCAAGCAACTGCGACATGAAACGTGCGCCAAAATCTTTGAATGCCAATGTGGGTCCATGAAATAATTCAAGTGCAAATACATTTCCCTCCACCTTTACAATAGGTGCATCAAATTGAATGGTGTGCTCAACGATTCTTTTTAGTTCACTTTCTGGTATATCGCCTCCAATAATATTCTTGGCCACAGCAAAAGCTATTTCCTGAAAAGATTTTTGCTCAAGCGTATCAAAAAAATCCTTAGGTAATGTTGGGATTGACTCGGGCATGTAAAGTCCATTATCCGGAGCGAGCCCTTGTGTTACGGCTTGCTCTAAATCAACTTTGATTGAGGGATTATTGGTGCTGTAAAACTTCATTTCGTGATTACTGGATAATTTTAATTAATTCAAATTTTCATTGCTTGGTTACTCCACTATCCGAGCACCTTTATCATTAATTTTTGAAACATATATTTCGCTGTTCAGATTGATGGCAGCAAATTGCTTTTGAATTTCATTCGCTACTTTCTTTGCTATATCATATTCTGTACTCAGCGCAAAAATAGTAGGACCCGATCCTGATATACCACAACCAAGTGCACCTAATTTAATAGCCTCTTCTTTTATGCGATGGAAACCTGGTATTAAAAGTGAACGGGTAGGTTCTGCAACTACATCTTTCAATGAACGCATAATCAATCCGTAATCGGGCTTCATTAATCCTACCACAAGGCCAGCAATATTCCCCCATTGGGTAATCGCATCCTTGATTGGAATGGTAGGCTTCAAAACTCTTCTTGAATCCTCTGTCTTCAATTCAAGATGGGGATGAACCAGTGTGCAAAACAGATTAGGTGGTGTAGGTATTCTTGTTACATCCAATGGATCATAACCTCGTATCAAAACAAATCCTCCCAACAAAGATGGCGCAACGTTATCTGCATGAGCAGAACCACAAGCAATGCGTTCTGCTTCCATAGCGAAAGGCAAAAGTTGTTCGCGAGTAAAAGGATTATCATGCAGGTGGTTGATAGCCATTAAAGCCGCTACTGAACTCGCGGCACTTGATCCCATTCCGCTACCTAATGGCAAATGCTTATGCAAAACAATCTCTGCTCCTACATTGCTGTCAATGGCTTTCAAAAAAGCCTCAACTGCTACCCCCGATGTATTTCGATTTGATTCACGAGGAAGTCTGCCTTCATCTCCCGTGATATCTGTAATGATTACACCACTTTCATTTCGAAGTGTAACGATCACTTCATCCGCTGGTGCCTCTACAGCAAAACCAAAAATATCAAAGCCGCAGGATACGTTTGCTACAGTTGCCGGGGCTAATGCTTTTATCGATCTCATTCCTTTTTTGTTATGGTAATCGGTTAATAGTTAATGTACATGTTCACAATGCGAATTCACGTTTAACAATTAACTTTCATCTACCTGGTATAATGTCCTATTCGAATAATGTCCGCAAACACACCTGCGGCAGTTACCGTTGCTCCAGCACCAGGTCCTCGGATCACCATAGGGCGATCATGATACCTTTCTGTAGTTAAGAGAATAATATTATCGCTTCCAGAAAGGGAATAGAACGGATGTTTTGAATCAACAGAACCGAGTTGAATTGTCACTTTATCTTTTTCCAATACCGCCATGTAACGAAGCTTCTCATTTTTATCAGCGGCTTTCTTTCTCAATTGTTCAAACTCCGCGTCATGTTTTTCCATGCAGCTAAAGAATTGATCAATTTTCATTTCACCTCTGCACGATTCGGGAACAAGATTTTCTACTTTGATATCTTCGAGTTCCATTGTCAATCCCGATTCGCGGGAAAGGATTAGTGTTTTGCGTGCTACATCCATTCCGTTCAAATCATCACGCGGATCGGGCTCCGTATACCCTTTCTCTTTAGCCTCCTTTACAACCTCACTGAATATTTTTCCTTCCTCAAAAGAACTGAAGATAAAATTTAATGTTCCGCTGAGTACAGCTTCAATGCGTAATACCTTATCCCCACTTAAAATCAAATCGTTCATGGTGTTGAGAACAGGAAGTCCCGCACCTACATTCGTTTCATATAAAAACTTAACACCTCGCTTAAAAGCAATTGATTTTAAGTTTAGGTAATTCTCCATCGAGCCTGAGTTTGCTTTCTTATTCGGAGTTACAATGGAAACGTTTGCCGATAAAATACCTTCATAGAATGCCGTTACATCGGCACTCGAAGTACAATCGACAAAAACACTATTCGGTAAGTTCAACGAAACCATCTTATCGAAGAAGTCTTTCATGCTCATAGATTCACCTTCGCTCTTCATCCGGGCAATACTGGACTTCAGCACTAATCCGTTTTCTTCAAATAACATCTTTGTGCTATTGGCAACGGCAATAACATTTACTTCAAGTAAATTCTCTTTCGCTAGTTTAGCAAATTGATCATCGACCATATCAATTAAGCATTTGCCGATCAATCCTGTTCCAACAAGGAAGATGTTCAAGACTTTTCTATCGGATAGGAAGAATGCTTCGTGCAAGGCATTAAGTGCCTTCGATGCATCTACCTGTGGGATAACAGCTGAGATGTTTCGTTCTGATGAACCTTGCGCGATTGCCATTACATTCACACCGTTCTTTCCTAAAGCACTAAACATTCGTCCACTTGTACCAGGACTATGTTTCATGCCATCCCCCACAACAGCAACAATTGCCAGTTCATGTTCGATCTGAACACGATCTATTTCTTCGTTTCTTATTTCGTATTGAAATTCTTTTTCAATGGCTGTCTTCGCCCGTAAAGCCGATGCATTTTCAACTGCAAAACAAATTGAGTGTTCAGATGATGCCTGACTTATAAGGATAACGTTTACATTCTCTCTCGCAAGCGTAGCGAACAAGCGCATTGATGCACCTACTACTCCCAGCAATCCACTTCCTTGAAGGCTTAATAGACTCACACCGCTCATGGACGAAATGCCTTTAATCATCTTTCCATTAGTGGACTGAGAATGTATTACAGTCCCTTCAAAAGAAGGATTGAAGGTATTCTTAATCCAAATCGGAATTTTATTTACCATTGCCGGTTGCATGGTAGCCGGGAAAATTACCTTCGCTCCAAAATGCGAAAGTTCCATTGCTTCCTCATAGCTCATCTGCGGAACAGTAAACGCCTTCTTCACTTTACGTGGATCGGCCGTCATCATTCCATCTACATCCGTCCATATTTCAAGATCAGTTGCGCGTAGTGCGCCCGCAAAAATGGCAGCGGTATAATCTGAACCACTGCGACCCAATGTCGTTGTCTCACCACTTTCAGCAGTTGCAATAAAGCCCGTGATGATTTGAACTTCTTCGTGATGTTTGAAGTGTTCAAGTATCAGTTTATTGGTAACTTCGAAATCTACCTTAGCATAACCAAAGTGCGCATCAGTACGAATCACTTTTCGTGCATCTAAAAATGATGCAGCGAGCTTACGATCTTTAAACGCTTCTGAAATAATGTAGGCGGATAAACGTTCGCCAAAACTCATGACATAGTCTAATGTTCTGGTTGTACGTTCCTTTACAAGAAACACTCCGTGCAATACATCTTCGAGTTTATTGATCATAAACTTTACTTGTGCCAGTATTCCACTTTGTCTGTGTATATCAATTAATTCCCGAACCGCTTCTAAGTGACGCTTCTCGATTTCAGTTAGCTTCACTTTATACTCGAGATTTCCTTCCAATGCCAGTTGACTCACATGAATGAGCGTATCCGTTACACCACCAAATGCAGAAAAAACAACAGCAACTTCTCCTTGCAGATAAGGTTTAACAATTTCAATAACGGCTTGTATGCGAGCCGGGGTAGCTACTGATGAGCCACCAAATTTCAGGACCTTCATTAAAAAAATAGAATTTAAATGTTGATGTTTTCATTTCTGATTATGCAGTCTGACTCCTGGAGTTGCGGCATAATCGCACGGGGCTGGGATACAATTCATGAACGGGTTACCCCGTAATAATGGTAGTAATGGTAATAATAGTAACAAAAATAGAAGCGATCGCCTGCGATGTAAGGCGTTGAGAAATGAATATGGTGTTGATCGCTTTCATGAATTGATCCTCAAATAGTGAAATGATACGCTTGATTGCAAAATATTTTTTAACATTTTTGCACGAACTAACGATTAGTAGTAACTCGCAATCGAATGAAGGATGGTTTTGAAGGGCTTACATAGTAAAAGTGTTTAAAAGAATATACGTCCAAATTGCTGTTTATTTTAATCGTAATTTCGTAGTACAATCAATTAATGATAAGTTATATGGAAGAGATCATCTTTTTGGTAGAGGAAAGTGTTGATGGTGGTTACACTGCTAAAGGCATGGGAATATCTATTTTCTCAGAAGGCGAAACAATAGATGAACTCCGCGAAAAAATCAAAGATGCCATCCAATGTCATTTTGACGAAGTCAAACCAAGATTAGTAAGGCTTCACATGGTAAAAGAACTGGTGTTTGCCGCATGAGATTACCGCGAGATGTCAACGCTCAGGAATTAATTAAACTTCTAAAGAAACTTGGATATTCAATAACCAGGCAATCAGGAAGTCATATTCGGCTTACTAGACAAAGCCAGGGAGAACATCACATCACCATCCCGAATCACAACCCCATTAAAATTGGTACGCTCTCCTCCATTCTTGTAGATGTTGGCGAGCATTTTAACAAAACCAAAGAAGATATAATCAAAGAAATATTTTAACGAAATGTCTCGTAAAACCAAAACACCCAAAGAATCATTTGTGAGCATGACCGAACTGGTCTTGCCTAACGACACCAATACACTGAATAATCTTATGGGTGGGAAGCTTATGCACTGGATGGATGTTGTATCTGCCATTGCGGGGCAGAAGCATTGTAACAGCATTGTGGTAACCGCATCGGTAGATAATATTTCATTCCGGTCTCCGATTCAGTTGGGGAACGTGGTTACACTTCGGGCAAGGGTGACGAGAGCGTTTACCTCATCAGTGGAGATAAGAATTGATGTTGAGGCAGAGAACATCCCGGAAGGAAAAAGATTTGATAGTAACTCAGCTTACTTCACTTTTGTGGCCGTAGACAAGAACGGACATCCTGTAGAAGTTCCTGAAGTTGTTCCTGAAACAGATGAAGAAAGAGAACTTTACAATGGAGCTTTGCGCAGACGACAACTACGTTTGATCCTTGCCGGAAGAATGAAACCTGAAGATGCAAAAGAATTGAAATCCATTTTTGATATCAAAGAATCGTGAGTCAATCCAATCCACTTGAAAGCCTGTTTCATGAAGAGCTTTATATACTTCCTTCTCCCCTTCTCATTGTTCTTTCTAAACCATGGGTCGAGCTTACAGCAGAAGAACTCAATACTCTTACGCGAATGCTTAATGCTATCAAGTTAAGCCTGGCTTCAGTTCAGATCATCATTCGGAAGGAGTTTACCCCAGAAGAATTCTCGGCTTATTCACCTGAAAGGATCTTAGCATTTGGTTCCTCCCTAAAAGGATCTTCAGCATTATATGAAAACCTATCGATTGGTGGAATTTCTGTTATCATATCTGAATCGCTTAGTCGGCTTGATGATGCCAAAAAGAAAAGCCTTTGGATGGCTTTAAAGAAAATGTTCAATCTTTAGTGATTTAAGAACGGACTTTGTCAGTCGAAAACTAAAAATCTAGTCTATATCGTAATTGCAAAGGCCTCGACTTGTCGGGGCTTTTCTTATTTTTGATCAATCAAGAACTGAAAATATGAAGATCCTCATACTTCCGCTTATACTGTTCTCGTTTCTGGCGAATGCACAATCCACTATTGTTGGAAAATGGAAATCCGTTGATGATGAAACAAACGAGGTGAAATCAATCGTTGAAATTTTCGAAAAGAGTGGTGTAGTCTACGGCAAAATCCTGAAGATTTTTCCAAAAACTGGAGAAGACACAGACCCCATTTGTGACAAATGTCCATCCGATGATGGCCGCTTTAAGAAAAAAATAATCGGAATGGAAATTATTAAAGACATGAAGAAATCAGGGGATGAATATACCGAAGGAAGTATCCTCGATCCGGAGGTAGGCAAAATTTATAGTTGTAAACTTTGGATAGAGGAAAACGATCTAAAAGTAAGAGGATATTGGGGACCCTTTTACCGAACTCAAACGTGGCATAGGGCTAACTAATCCCGATAAGGTTAATTAATCGATAAAAGTAACAAACTGGGGACCGCAAGGTTACTAAGGCAACAAAAGATGGTATATAGGTCGAGCTCAACCATGAACGAGAAAGAGATTTTCGAACGCATATGTAAAGGCGATGAGAAGGCTCTGGAGTTCTTGTATAAGAAGTACTATAGGATGATGACCAAATTGGTGATCACCAATAGCGGGACTGAGGACGAGGCTCGCGATGTTTACCAGGATGCCTTAATTGTTTTCTGGCAGAAAGCCACGTCTGGAAATCTCGTAATGACGGCAAAGATCAGTACCTACATTTACAGTATTTGTCAGAACCTATGGAGAAAAGAGCTTGATCGTAAAAAGCGGCTCTCCAATGAAGAGAAAGACACGGCCGTTTCATTTGATACGGATGCTGCAGAGCGGGAGAAGATCATGATGAAGTGCATCAATCAGCTGGGTGAAACCTGCAAGAAGGTATTGATGTTCTATTACTTTGAAGAGATGTCGATGCAGGATATTGCAGATAAACTTGGGTTTGCAAATACCGACACCGCGAAGACAAAAAAATACAAGTGTAAAAAGAAATTAGATGAACTGGTGAAGGCTCAATATTCGGAGCAGGACTTTTTAGATTAGGAATATGATAACGGAAAGAGATTTAGAATTACTGGACAACTACGTTGGCAACCGCATGCGTGTTGACGAGAAAGCTGCATTCGAAAAACAGCTTGATGCTAACACTGAGCTGAAGCAAGAATTTCAGTTACAAGAGAAGATTGTCGAGAGCTTGCGTCAGTCGCGAGTTACCGAGTTAAAGAATATGTTAAACAGCGTGCCTGCCTCTGCATTAAAAGGTAGCAGCACTACAGCATTTTTAAAGGCAACCATCGGTATTGTGGCAACGGGTATTGTTGCTACAGGACTTTATTTCTACTTCACGCCAGAACCGAGCAAGCCTCAGACACCGGTTGCTGAAGAAGCTAAAACAGAATCACTTGAGCCGGTGAAAGCTGAGGAGACACAACCTCAACCAGAAACTCCAACAGTATCAACACCTGTTGAAGAAAAGAAGGTTGAAAAAGCTCAACCTAAGAAAGCTTCTAAAAAGGATAAATCTGCAGAGGATGTAGTGAAGCCAGCCCTTGAGGTATTCCAACCTGAAACAGAGGTGGATAGTCAGGCAACTACAAAAGCTATTACGGAAAAAGTAACTGCCGAGAAAGTGAGTCATGCGGGTTCAATCTCACTCGGAATCGATAAGACCAATAAAAAGTATGCATTCCATTATCAGTTCAAGGATGATAGCTTGCTCCTGTTCGGTCCGTTTGAAAAGAATGTATATGAGATCATGGAGTTCTTCAGTGATGATAACAAACGCACCATTTTCCTCTTCTATAAAGATCATTACTATTTCTTGAAAGAAGAGAGCGACAAGGTTAAACCACTGAAAGCTATTAGCGATCCGGCACTTATCAAGAAATTGCGTGATTCTCGAAAGAAATAATGAACCAACAAAAGCCTCACTGAAAAGTGGGGCTTTTTTATTGCCCTCATCAAAAAGAATTGAGGCTCGTTTTTTGAGATTTTATCCTACCTTTGACAGTCAAAATGGAGAAACTAAAAACCAAAAAGAAATTAGGAGGCTATCCGGCTATCGGAGTGGTAACGAGTATTACGCTTTCTCTTTTTGTTCTTGGCTTGTTTGGCAATCTGATCATATACTCCAATCAATTCGGAGGTATCATCCGCGACAATCTGAATGTAAAAGTTTACCTCAAAAGCTCCGTTTCCAATACCCATAGAAATCAATTAGAAAAGACCATTCTCGGGGAAAAGTTTGTAGCCGAAGGAGAGAATTCTATTTCCTTTATTTCAAAAGCTGAAGCTGAGAAAGATCTTGTTAAACAGATTGGCGACTATAAAGAAATTCTGGGAGAAAACCCGTTGAAGGATGCCTTCATTGTAAAAATCAATCCGGCTTATCAGGACACTACAAACCTGAAAAACATAAAGGCTGAGCTAGAAAAAATGAATGGTGTATTTGAAGCTACCTATGAAAAACATCTGTTCGATGACGTCAATAAAAACTTTACCAATATTTCCATTGCACTTTTGATTTTAGCTCTCCTACTAATCACAATAAATTTCCTGTTAGTGAACAGCACTTTGCGTATTGCGTTATTTTCGCAGCGCTTTCTTATCAGAAGCATGCAACTTGTAGGCGCTAAGAAATGGTTTATACAACGTCCTTTTTTATATCGCGCAGCGGGTTACGGATTATTATCCGGGTTGTTAGCCGCTCTGCTTTTATGGAGCGTCTCTACCTATGCACAAGAAAAAATACAAGATCTTACACTCTTACATAACCAATCACAATTTTCAATTCTATTGGTGATTCTGGCCATCATGGGAATAATCGTTGCCGTGGTAAGTACCTTTTTCGCCATTCAGAAATATTTGAGAATGTCATTAGACGAACTATACTGAAAATAAAATAACATGGAAAGCAAACTTCCCTTTGGTAGAAGAAATTATAAGCTCATGATCATTGGTGTGCTTACATTAATTGTTGGTTTCATCATTATGTCAATCGATAAGGAACAACATGGGTTCGGTTTTTTGGGATTAACACTCGGCCCCGTTGTCGTAGTTGCAGGATTCATCATCCAGTTTTTTGCAATTCTTCTGAAGCCTACAAAATAGTTATCAGTTTCGAGTTCAAAGTTTCAGAATGATCATTGAGACTTTCTGTCGTTTCAAAACTATACGCCTAACTCGAAACTTTGAACTCAAAACTCGGAACTTTATATGTCCATTCTCCACGCCATCATTCTTGCTATCATAGAAGGACTCACTGAGTTTCTTCCGGTTTCATCTACAGGGCACATGATCATTGGCTCTTCCCTTATGGGCATTGCTTCTGATCCCTTTACGAAAATGTTTACTGTGGCCATTCAATTGGGTGCTATTGTTTCGGTTGTAGTATTGTACTGGAAGCGTTTCATTCCAGTTGAAAAATCATTACAACAGATTATCGAATTCTATCTTAAACTACTTGTTGCATTTATACCAGCCGCTGTCATCGGTTTTGTAATGGACGATTACATTGATGCATTATTAGAACGTGTTGATGTTGTTGGGTATATGCTTATCATTGGCGGAATCTTCTTTCTTTTTGTGGATAAAATTTTTGAAAAGAATGAAGCCAATGTTGCACAAGAAATCTCCTACCCTTCCGCACTCAAAGTTGGTTTTTTTCAAACCATCGCCATGATACCAGGAGTGTCACGATCTGCTGCAACCATTATTGGTGGGCTAACTCAAAATTTAAATAAGAAATCAGCAGCAGAGTTTTCGTTCTTCCTAGCCGTTCCAACGATGTTTACCGCTACGTTATATAAGATGTATTCTTTCTATCTCAATGGAGGATCATTCGGTTCGAATGAAATTACATTGTTAGTGATTGGAAATGTGGTCGCGTTTATCGTAGCGCTTATTGCAATTAAATCATTCATTACTTTCTTAACGCGTCATGGCTTTAAGATTTTTGGTTACTATCGGATTATCGTTGGGGTAATTATCCTTAGCCTTTATTATCTTGGTGTATCCCTTTCCATCGTATAATGGAAATAAAACTTTCAGACGAAGGCAATATGCTGCTCATCAACAAGCCACTCGAGTGGACTTCGTTCGATGTCGTAAACAAGCTGCGTTACATACTCAAAACAAAAAAAATTGGTCATGCCGGAACGCTCGATCCATTGGCAACAGGCCTGTTGATTATTTGCGTTGGTAAAATGACAAAACGCATTGAAGAGTTCATGGGTCAGGAGAAAGAGTACACGGGCAAATTCATTCTCGGGCAGACAACACCATCTCACGATTTAGAGACAGAAGTAACAGAACAAAAAGATATTTCCGGTTTAAACGAAACCTTGATCAAAGAGGCAACTAAAGGTTTCACAGGAAAAATCAGTCAGTTACCACCGCAA
>JANODK010000031.1:0-1602 GCA_031412655.1 Chryseolinea sp. | reverse complement strand
AAATTAATGGCTGATGAAACACAAACGGAAGTGATCAGCAGTCGTGTTCAGGGAAGAATTGAAACGCTTTATGTAAAAGAAGTTGGACAGCAAGTCAAACAAGGACAAGCTTTGTATCAGCTCTATAGTGAACAGTTGCTTACCCTACAGCAAGAATATGTCTTGGCTTTGAAGCAAGCAGAAGCAATTAAAGAAGAGCGTTATCAATCGTTTGTCACTTCAGCAGAAAAGAAATTGCTATTGCTTGGAATGACAAAAAGTCAAATCGAAAATCTTGCAAAGAAAAAAGCAGTTGATTCACGCATCACATTTTTCGCACCCGTATCCGGAGCAGTAAAAAGTATGGAAGTGAACGAAGGCCAATACATTTCAGAAGGCGCCTTACTTTATCGCATCGAAAAACTTGACAAGCTATGGATTGAAGCCGAACTTTATCCCGGAGAAACACAATACATTAAACCGGGTGACGAAGTAAATGTATCCATCGCCAATTCAAATCAAACTTCTTTAAAAGGTAAGGTGTTGTTTATGAGTCCGGAATATCGAAAGGGAAGTCAGGTAACAATTGTGCGTGTGGAAATTAAGAATTCAGATCATGCATTTTTGCCCGGTATGCAAGGGAATATTATTCTAACACATTCTGACAAGAAAGCAATTGCTGTTCCCGTTGATGCCGTAATTCGTGATTCAACTGGAAACCACGTTTGGATCTTACAAAAAGATGGATCGTTTATATCGCGCAAAGTGAAAATAGGAATTGAAAATTCAGAAATGGTAGAGATCACGGAAGGTCTTGCAGAAAATGAGAACGTAGTGATTACAGGTGCATATCTTCTTTATAGCGAAAGTGTATTGAAGAAGGGAGCTTGAGAAGTAGAAATTAGCCTCACCCTAAATCCCTCTTCGGGGGAGAGGGATTTAGGGTGAGGTAGTGTAAGAAATTAAAAACAAAACAATAAATCGAATGAAAACAAAACATGTATTCCAGTTGGCAATGAGTTTGGCCGTTGTTGCCTTGATCGCTTCATGCTCAGGAAAGAAAACTGAACCGGCAGCACACGATGATCATCAACAAGCAGCAGCAACAGAAGCTCCTGTAATAAAAGTATTTGAAAGTGTGGATGCATCAGTAAAAACACAAATCAATGGATTGCTTGCAAACTATTTTGCAGTGAACAAAGCATTAATTGAAGACAACAATGAAGGTGCAAAAACCGAAGCGAAGATTTTTGCAGACAATCTTGCAAAATTTGATATGTCAAAGCTGGAGGGTGAGCAAATGGATTTTTATCATGTTCAACTGGCCCAAATCTCAACAGGCTTAAAGCATGTTACCGAAAGTGTTGATATTGAAGAAAGTAGAACCGGGCTTTCAAACGTAAGTGAAGGTATGTATGCATTAGTAAAAGCATACCGCCCAAATGAAAATGAATTGTATCTTCAGTTTTGTCCGATGGCAAAGAACAATGAAGGGGCTTTTTGGATTAGTGACACCAAAGAAATTATAAATCCATACATGGGTCAGATGATGCCTACTTGTGGAATGACAAAAGAAAAATTATAAAAAGGAACCGTTACAATTAAAATTTAGAAAAATGAAAA
>JANODK010000030.1:0-2149 GCA_031412655.1 Chryseolinea sp. | reverse complement strand
GCGGAAAGACCCTAATCGAAAGCCCGAAAATTTACGAAGCATTTCATCATGATTACCGGGAAGGTATGTGATCTTTGTGTTTTTTGTAAGCAAGCCTGTGATATGCTTTACAACCTGCATGTGTGTTTTTGGCCAATAGCGTTTACTAAATTGCCACATGTCGATGATGTCTCCGTTGAGAATGAGTTTTTTTGGATTGACGGTTTTGAGATAACGAAGCAGCTCTTCAGCATGACAGCCGTAAGTGCCGAGGTGAATGTCAGACAATATTACGAGCTCAACGTCTCGCTTCTTTTTCTTGCCCATGTCTACTGATAGTGATTCCCCAAGGTAGCTTACCTGAAGGGAATCTCAAACCAAACCTATAAAGAAGAATGCATTTCAAAGGTAGATTCTTCAAACTTAAAGAGAGCGGTCAAGGTATTATGAAATTGTTATTCATTTTTCTTGCGCCACGAAGACTCTAAGACACGAAGGCGCACAAAGTAAAGGCAAATCTACTTTTCTGATTTTTGAAGAATGGCCACGAATGCACGAATGATTCTTTTTACTGTGTCTTTCTATTCGGGCATTCGTGGCCATTAGAATTTAAACCGGAGGTACTTAATCTTCTCGCCTTTGCTTGCGAACATTTCTTCGTATTTGGTTTTGATATCAAAGCATTCAGGTCGAAGGTCGGATTGATAGACGTCATCGGTGAACTTGTAATCGGAAATATCCTTTCTGCTTTCAAGCTCTTCTAATGTAAAAGTATAAAAGCCTGTATTGTCAGTCTTTAATCGGAAATAACTTCCAGGTTTGAGCAACACTTTAAACTTATCTAAAAACCGACTGCTGGTAAGTCTGCGTTTGATGTCTCGCTTGCGTGGGCGAGGATCCGGAAACGTTAACCAGATTTCATCCAGTTCACCCGGTTGAAAAAAGTTTTCAATCAATAATATGGGCGTTCGAAGAAAGGCAACATTCGTAAGTCCTTGCTCAACGGCCAAGGTACTCCCCTTCCAGATACGCTCCCCTTTAATATCAACACCAATAAAATTTCGTTCGGGAAAAAGTTTTGCCAAACCAATGGTGTATTCACCACGACCGCACGCCAACTCTACCGTAATCGGATTGTCATTTTTAAAATAAGTTGAACGCCAATTCCCTTTTATACTTTCAAAAACATCTTTCGATCGTTCAATTACATTGTCACGCTCTTCAATAATTCTAAATCGCTCCTGCTTTCTCTTCATAAATTTTCAATTTCCGCTACCACGAAAGTGCTGCCGCCTATAAAGATCATATCCTTGGCAGTAGCGTTCTTTCTTGCTTCTTTAATGGCTTCGTTTACATCTTTAATATCCACTCCAACCAATCCAAAAGAGGCTGCCTGTTCTTTCAGCAATGCCGCATCCAATGCCCGTGGAATTTTCGCCTCGCAGAAATAGTATTTGGCTTCTGTTGGCAAAAGTTTAAGAATCTCACTGATGTCTTTATCCTTTACCATACCAATGATCATGTGAAGATTATCGTACTTCTGGGTTTTAATCTGCTTTACAATTTCCCTTATCCCATCCTGATTGTGACCCGTGTCACAAATCATCAAGGGCTTATCATTCAACTTCTGCCATCTTCCTTTTAATCCGGTTTGTTTTGCAACATGTGTAAGACCTTGTTGTATTGCATCGATCGAAATACTCCAACCTTGGCCTTGCATGAGTTCAATTGCCTTTAAAACCCCAGTCACATTTTTCTGCTGATAGAAACCCTGAAGCGGAAGCTTCAATCCTTCAAAAAGAAGTTCATTATTTTTTGAAACTCGCAAAAGAACATCTCCATCCTTATCATATCGCGCTACATGATAATCATCAATGGCAAAATATAACGGGGCTTGTTCAGCGAAAGCTTTGTCTTCAAATACAGTATCAATAATTGTTTGCCTCTCACTTATCACCACCGGAATATTTTTCTTGATAATACCTGCCTTTTCAAATGCTATCTTCTCCAGTGTATCACCCAAAATATCTTTATGATCCCACCCAATATTAGTGATTACGGATAACTCGGGTGTGATTACATTCGTTGAGTCCAATCTCCCGCCAAGTCCAACTTGAATAATCGCAATATCCACTTTCTTCTTTACAAAGTATTCAAAGGCCATGGCCAC
>JANODK010000029.1:0-64042 GCA_031412655.1 Chryseolinea sp. | reverse complement strand
CAATTTTGATTCAACAAAATACATAGCTTTATGACCGTGGCAACAGAAGAAATGAATATCAATTATCAGCGTATTGAAGAAGCAATTCAATACCTGGAAAAAAACTTTCAACGTCAGCCTGAATTGGATGAGGTGGCAGATAATGTACACCTCAGTCCGTTTCACTTTCAGCGGCTCTTCACGGAGTGGGCCGGCATTAGTCCGAAACGATTTCTGCAATACCTTACTGTAGATTTTCTAAAGGACAAACTACAGCAATCTAAAATTTAGTTGAAGCAGCAGAGTCCGCTGGACTTTCAAGTCAATCGCGAGTGTATGATCTGTTCACTACACTTGAAGCTGTAACACCTCAAGAGTACAAACTCAAAGGTTCTGGTATTCGCATTGAATATGGTTTTCATGAAACGGTATTTGGTCTTTGTTTGATTGGCGTGACCGAGCGTGGTATCTGCTGGTTGTCTTTTCTTTTGGCAGATGAAGATCCAAAGATGGAGCTGGATAAAATGAAAGAGCATTGGCATAACTCGGTATTTCATCAAGACCAAGAGTTAACCAACGCTTTTGCTCAACAGATTTTTGCTCCAGATCAAGTAGCATCTAAAAAGAAACTTCACCTCTTTGTTAAGGGCACTAATTTTCAGATTAAAGTTTGGGAAGCTTTATTAAAGATTCCGATGGGAGATGTAACAACCTATCAAGGTATTGCTGAGCATATTCAAAATCCAAAGGCAATGCAAGCAGTTGGTTCTGCCGTTGGATCAAATCATATTGCATTCTTGATTCCATGCCATCGCGTGATACGTAAGGACGGAATTTTAGGTGAGTATCGCTGGAGCGCCATTCGGAAGAAAAGTATCATTGGTTGGGAAATGGCCAAGACAGATAAATAAAAAAGACCTCAGCTCATTAAAGGCTGAGGTCTTTCACATTCATGTTAACTAGAGATTAATAGCCCCACTTCTTCATAATATCAAAATCTTCTTTCATACAAGCAATTGGTGTTTTGCCTTGATAAGATTCTTGTTCGATAATGAAATCAGTAGTGCCTCCTGATTTACGACATAGATCTATCACTTCACGAACACTAACAATACCAGCCCCCAGAATAGTGCTTTCAAACTTCTCGTGGCCACCAGAAGAAGCGATTTCGTCCTTCACATGCAACGATTCAAATCTACCTGGATATTGGCGGACAATATCAATTGCTTTTGCACCGCCATTATATAAATTACCGATGTCTAGTTGCTGCATCACCAAGGAAGGATCGGTATTTTTTAACATGATATCATAAACTGTTTTATCATTCAGCTTTTGACTGAATTCAAAATCGTGATTGTGATAACCGAATTTCATTCCTGATTTTTTACACAACTCTCCACTCTTGTTAAAGATCTCCATTTGCTTTAACAAGTCATCATAGGTTGTGCGAAGAGATTCATCTAACCACGGACTGATCACAAACTTTTGCCCCATAGTTGCAGCATCTTCTACAGTATATTTCCAGGAATCTGTAAAATCTTTCTTAGCATTATCCCAATGTTGTTTGCCCATTACGGTATGACCGCTCGGCATGCTCATCCCTAAATCGCCTAATATCTTTTTAAATTCTGAAGCCTGATATCCATAAAATTTACGATCAACATAATTGGCATGTTCTACATTTTTATATCCAATGGCTGCGAGTTGTTTTAATGTGCCCAACGGATCTGCTTTCATTTCATCACGGACACAATAAAGTTGAAGTCCAAGAAGCTCTCCTGGTTTTGCTGTTGCCGCAAATGCATTTCTTGAAAGGAGGGAAGCCCCTGCAACGGCCAATGCGCCCGTCTTTAAAAAATTTCGTCTTGAAGTAGTCATGGTGTTAAAGTTTTGTCCTCTGGTTAAATGATTTGATTTTCAATATAGGGATATCTCACGGTTAAAGTGAGGAATTTATGCCAGCGGTGATGTGTTATAAGCACATCACCAAAATACTCGATTTCAGATGAGCCAATTCTGTGTGATCGTTATGTCATACTTCAAGGTCAGGTTGGCCGAAACAGATTGATTTATACAGATTTAAGTGCCATAATTTCTGAAAAGCCTTCGTAAATTTTGATGGTTGATTATTTGATAACCAAGCGTGAAGGACCATTATTATGAACTTTGAAAAATTCACTATAAAATCACAGGAGGCTTTACAAAAGTCGGCCGAGATTGCTACGGGCTTAGAGCAGCAAGCGATCGAGCCGGGTCACGTATTGAAAGCTATTTTCGAAACGGATGAAAACGTATCGAACTATCTTGTTAAGAAACTAAATGTAAATGCGACCATTTTAGAAATCAAGTTGGGAGAAATTATAAATGGCTATCCAAAAGTTTCCGGACAGCAGGCATATTTATCATCTACCACCAATACCATTCTTCAAAACGCAGAGAAAGAACTCAGCGAATTTAAAGATCAATACATTGCTGTTGAGCATTTGTTATTGGCCATATTGGGTTCGAAGGATAAAGTAGCGTCCATCATGAAGGATGCGGGCTTTGAAAGAAAATCGTTGATCAAAGCAATAAAGGAATTGCGTGGTGGTTCAAGTGTAACCGATCAAAATGCAGAGTCAAAATATAAATCGCTTGAGCGATACAGTAAGAACCTGAATGATCTTGCCAAGAAAGGTAAGATTGATCCGGTTATTGGTCGCGATGAAGAAATCAGACGCGTGCTTCAAATTCTTTCACGCAGAACAAAAAATAATCCGATCTTAATTGGTGAACCTGGTGTAGGTAAGACTGCTATTGTTGAGGGCCTCGCGCAACGTATCGTCAATGGCGATGTGCCTGAAAATTTAAAATCAAAACAGCTCATCTCACTTGATATGGGTTTGTTGGTAGCAGGTGCAAAATATAAAGGAGAGTTCGAAGAGCGTTTAAAATCGGTTATCAAAGAGGTAACGAATTCGAATGGTGAGATCATTCTCTTTATTGATGAGATACATACCTTGATTGGTGCAGGAGGTGGAGAAGGTGCAATGGACGCAGCAAACTTGTTGAAGCCAGCGTTGGCTCGTGGTGAACTGCATGCGATTGGAGCAACTACATTAAAAGAATATCAAAAACACATCGAGAAGGATAAAGCATTGGAGCGCAGATTCCAGGCGGTAATGGTTGATGAACCTACCGTTGAAGATTCAATCTCAATCTTGCGTGGTATAAAAGACAAATACGAACTCCATCATGGTGTTCGTATTAAAGATGATGCAGTAATTTCTGCAGTAGAGTTATCGAGCCGCTACATCAGCGATCGCTTTCTTCCCGACAAGGCCATCGATTTGATGGATGAAGCAGCAGCAAAACTTCGCCTTGAAATGGATTCATTGCCTGAAGAACTGGATGAGCTCAATCGCAAAATTATGCAATTGGAAATTGAGCGTGAAGCCATTCGCAGAGAAAAGAATAAAGACAAAGAAGCTGTGCTCAGTAAAGAAATTGCTGAACTCGGGGAGCAACGCAATTCGCTTAAAGCCCAGTGGGAAAGTGAGAAGGAAGTTGTGAACAGTATCAGAAGAGAAAAAGAAAATATTGATAAACTAAAATTCGAAGCGGAGCAGGCCGAGAAAGCTGGCGACTATGGAAAGGTAGCGGAGATTCGTTATGGAAAAGTAACAGAAGCTGAGAAGAAGCTCAATGACGCTCACCTGAGGATGAAAGAAATGCACAGTGAGAAATCACTGATGAAGGAAGAAGTCGACAGCGAAGACATAGCCGAAGTGGTAGCGAAGTGGACAGGCATACCAGTTTCGAAAATGTTGCAGAGCGATCGCGAAAAATTACTTCATTTAGAAGTTGAACTAGGTAAACGTGTTGCCGGACAAGAAGAAGCTATTCAGGCATTGAGCGATGCTGTGCGTAGAAGTCGAGCGGGATTGCAAGATCCCAAACGCCCAATTGGTTCGTTCATCTTTATGGGAACAACCGGGGTAGGTAAAACAGAATTGTCGAAAGCACTTGCTGAATATCTTTTCAATGATGACAGTGCAATGGTACGCATTGATATGAGTGAATACCAGGAGCGGCATAGTGTAAGTCGATTAATTGGTGCGCCTCCGGGATATGTAGGTTACGATGAAGGCGGACAGTTAACAGAAAGTGTACGTAGAAAACCGTACTCTGTTATTCTGTTGGATGAAATTGAAAAAGCACATCCGGATGTTTTTAACATTTTGTTGCAGGTGCTTGATGAAGGTAGGTTAACGGATAATAAAGGACGTGTTGCTAATTTTAAAAACACGATCATTATCATGACCACCAACATTGGTTCACATATCATCCAGGAAAACTTTGAGAAGATCACAGATGAAAATTATTTCGATGTACTGGAAGGTACAAAGGATGAAGTGATGACTTTATTACGCAAAACAGTTCGACCAGAATTTGTGAATCGTATTGATGAGATCATCATGTTTAGTCCGCTGAGCAGAAAACACATTCGGAAGATTGTGGATATTCAAGTCGACTTGATTCGCAAACGGTTAGAAGAAGCAGGTATTCGTATTGAAATATCGGACGATGCTCGTAATCGTTTAGCAAAACTTGGATTTGATCCACAGTATGGTGCACGACCACTAAAGCGAATTATGCAGCGGGAGATTCTAAACGAATTGTCGAAACAGATATTGTCCGGAAATGTTCATAAACAAGGAGTCATTTTTATTGACCTAAAAAATGAAACTGATTTTGTTTTCGAGAACCTTCAGGACACAGATGGTGTTATAGAGTTGGTTTAAGGATAGTGATTCCCGCGCTTTGCGGGATGTGTTGGAAGAGGGGTTTGGTTTGAGCTCCGGGGTGGTTCCCGGAGCTTTTTTTATTTTGTGTTTCTTTTAAAACGCAGAATTATCTAGTTCTGATGAATTTTTTCTGCTTGAAGAATATGACGCTCGATGTGATAAATAAAAAACCGGAAAGTATCTCCCAAGCGCAACTTGATATATTTTGTTAATGAAATAGCGGTTTTGGTTTTTGTTAAATCAATATTTCTCGCTTGAATAAGCAAAGATTTTAATCGCTCTTGTTGTTTCAAGAATCGGTCTATTGTTGTTATAGTTAGTTTTGAGTGAATTGGATTTTTATCTTGAGGTGATTTCATCTTTGTCAGCTTCCCGTTTTTAACCAGCATTAAGTTCGCAAAGTAATTGCCAATCAATCCGCTTTTGAAAATGGTTGATTTGGATTTTCCATTCTGAGCAAGGATTTGTTTCTCAATCTCCACCAGATAATAATCACCATATAAATTCAAATGCTCAATGCATTCTAACATGCTCCATGTTTCAGCATTGTGCTTAAGCTGCAGTTGATCCATTGGAAGTTCTTTGAATTTCCACGCAGCGACAGTAGCATTCTCTGTTCTGTTTAAGAGATCATCAATTAGTAAGTTGCTTTCGATTTGCATAGTTGTTTTTGTTTTATGCAAAGTTGAATGGGATCATGCGCATTAAAATTGATTAAAATCAAGAATTTCGAATTCTGCTCAACGTTTCAGGTGTCATTCGCAGATAGGAGGCAATATATTTTAATGGAATTTGCTGAAACAAGTTCGGGCTTCGATCTAGAACCCGTTTTAATCTTTCGGAAGGCGATACGGTAAGTAAATCAATTTCCCTTTCAATTTGTTGGGTTATCAGGTTTTCAAGTAATGCGATGTACTGCTTTAAACTTTCCGTGTCTTCGTTGACCAATTGCAATAGACTTGCTTTTGGAATTACCTTCAAGGTTGTCTTTCGGATGGCTTCCATGTAAAATTCAGAAGGCGTTCCTTTTATGAATGAAGACAGTGAGGTAATGAAAGAACCTTCATACCCAAACCGAATAGTAAGTTCTTCAAATTCTGATAAAAGAAAGACGCGCAATGCTCCTGACTTAACAAAATAGATGTTGTTCTCCACCTGTCCTTCCTTTAAAAGAAATTCTCCTTTTAGAAGGATTTTTTGTTGGGAGATTTTGTCTAGTGAGTGAAGTAGTTTTTCTGTGAACACATTTACGTTTTTAGTGTAGTACCATTTGCGTTTTTCTCCAACCCTATTTCGAAATAATATTATTTCTTGAAAAATCTATCTTTCTGCCATTGAACTGGATTGCTTACAATATAATTTGAAATGCGATAATATTCATCCACAGAACGGATAATGTGATCATGAAATCGCGGTTGCCAATCAAATGGAATATTGTTTTTCCGAGCGTAGGTTGTTACGGCCGATTTATATCCGCGAATAATGGATGCCAGGTTTTTGGATTGCGGCCCGAATTGGTTGGCGGGGGTATTGGTTTTTGTAGTGACGCAATGCATTGTGTCTCTACCAAAACCAATACCAGAATTATATTGATTTTCGTGAATAATAATGATCCCATGAAAATGATTTGGCATCACCACAAATTCACCCAATTCTAAATTCATATCGGGTCGCAATTCAATGGTTTTGACCCATTCGGTTTCGGCAATTTTTCCGATTGGGGACAATTGCATTTGCGATTTTAATTGATTGTGATGGTGATGGTTGTGTAGAGACGCGATGCATCGCGTCTCTACACAACCATCACAATTGATCACGTCACCAAAATAAAATTCCCTGTTTGCTGTACAGATGGTGATAAAATACATCCCAGCATTTCCATAATTCCAGGTCTGCATTCGGGCAGATGGTATTCGGTATTTGTTGTTAAACAATAATGACATCGGCAATGGATTAAAACGGGTGATCTATTATTATGCTATCATGAATTTCAGATTTGTTTTTTAAAATTCCAAACCAGTATTTTTTAATCTTAGTGAACAAATCAAATCCGCTCCACACCAAGTCCGGGTTTGTCTGAACAATACATGTATCCATCTTTCAAAATGAATCCGCCCTTCACCACATCTTTAGCTAAATCAAGACTTCCGTCAAGATCAATATATTTGGTATTTGCACAGGCGTATGCCGCATGAAGAGCAGCTGTAATGCTCACAATACTTTCATCGTTACATCCCCAGAAAAGATCAACATTTTCATGCAAGGCAACGTCAGCAATTTTTAATGCCTGACTCACTCCACCGCATTTCATCAATTTAATGTTGAATATTCCTGCTGCTTTTGGTGGCTTGATTAATTCGATAGCATCTTGAGGAGTAATCAGTGATTCATCTGCAGCAATAATAGCACGAACTTCCTTTGGTAAATTTTTCATTTCATTAATTGATTTGGCAGGAAGAGGTTGTTCAATCAATTCAATATTTAAATCGTAAGTGCGTCCATAAAACTGAATGGTCTGATCGGTAGTGTAACCTTGGTTGGCATCGATTCGGATTACAATGCCGCTGCCAAATTTTTCGCGAAGCTTAAACATTCGCTCTACATCCTCATCAAGGTCTTTGCCTAATTTTACTTTCAAGACTTTGAATCCGTTCTTAATGTATTCAGCGGCTTCCTTTAATGTTTCTTCAACATTCTTGATGCCGATGGTATTTGAAGTAGGGAGTTTTTTTATTTTCTGCCCTAAGAAGGAAACGAGGGGTACATCGAGATACTTACTGAATACATCAAATAAGGCAATATCCAATGCGGCTCGAGCAGATGGATTCTTTGGAAATTTCTTCCATACCTCATACGTGAGTTGATTCAGCTCACGAATATCGCGACCGATTAGAAACTCGATGTTAGTTTCTTTCAATGCATCCAGACATTGCGTGAGGTTTTCACCGACTACATATTCACTTGGATTGGCTGCACCGATTCCGGTCTGTCCATTATCAAGTGTGATTTCGACAAAGGCGTTTCGTACTTCATCAATCGTTTTGAAGGCGATGGTATAGGGCTTCGTGTTTCCAAGATCTTCGCTCCACACTTTAATATTTTTAATTTTTGTCATCGTCTTCGGATATTAATTTTAGAATTTCTTTTCTGGAAAAGACACGCACACGTGTTCTTGATTTTAATTATGCTTTTGATTTTTTGATCATGGCTTCAAAGAGTGGAACCAAACTATCTACACTATCTTCTAATGGAAGGATCGTTGGTATGTTTAATTCGTCCTGGTATTTCTTTGCTGCAGCGCGCGCATCTTGCTCGCTCATCTTTGATGAGTTAATGGTAATGGCCACGGTTGGTGTTCCATACATTTTAATCAATGCCACTTCGTCTCTTAATTCAGGAAGGTGGGCTGGGTAGTATTCCATGTCCTTATATTGCTTCCGTGCAGGATGATGTTGTAATATTACAGCATCAGCATCAGCAGAAACTAGCCACTCTGCGCCAGCGGGCCCGCTTGGATTGCGCAAGGAAGATTGTCCTTCAATAAAAATAATATCAGGCTCGGCTTCGTGGTAACACGTAACGACAGCGTGTTCCATTTCACCAGAAATAAAATCATTCAATGTAGAGTCAAATACAAAACCGTATTTAGCGCCTTGCATCCATCCGGTTTGTCCCGTGTAAATCATTTCGGCTTTATAACCTGCCTTGCGCATGGCTTCAACTAAGAAACGTGTAGTAGTGCGTTTGCCTAATGCGCAATCGGTTCCGAGCACGGCAATCTTTGGACACTTTGCTTCTTTTATTTTTCCTGACCAGAAATGAAGGTCTTTAAATTTCTTTGGTTTGCGTACATCTGTTATTGTTAAGCCTTTTTGTTTTGCCAGATCCGCCAGTTCAGGTATGTCGGCAATGTATTCGTGCAATCCATTTACCAGATTGTAACCAGCCTCCAGTGCAGCTTTTAAAAGTGCACGCAGCGAATCCGGAATAACACCACCCTTGGTTGCAACCCCTACAATGCAATAGTTGGCCTTTTGATTCGAAGTTTCCTCAAATGCTGCAATGGAGTTGTAAATCGGAATATTCCTTTTTTTTCCATCTAAAACTTCCCCAGCATCTTTTCCAGCACTTTTTTCATCGATAATACCCACAATGTTATACCGGTCGGTGCCGCGAATTAATCCGTGTGCGGTTTTAGCACTACTGCTGTCGAGTAACCCTCCGGTAATGATAATTGCATTACTTTTTTCCATACGATTAATTTAAGGTGCGAAAATTTCGATTAATAAACTGAGCTTTCAAAAAATATAGAACAGGATTATGGTTTATCGTAAGTAAGTTTAAAAGCAGAAAGGTCAGGTTTATTTTTCCGGGGCCGCTTTACTTCATAATTGTAAATCGCCTTGCCAAGATGTTGCATAAACGGATAGCCAATGGTTTGATATTCGTATATGCCATCGTTATATATTTCGTCTGTGTTAGTATTGATTACAGCGGTGAGCATGAACTCAATATTAAGCTTTGTATCAATAATATAAGCATTGTCTAACAAGTAGCCATAAGCATCACCTACCTTGTTAAAAATTCGAATAGAGGAAGGTATCTTCTCACGACTTTCGCCAAACATAAAAAACTTACAATAGGCATCGTAATAATAAATAGTATCATTCTTATAAGCCGGGTATGAAGTTTCGGTCGGCAACTGCGACATGTATTTCAAAACAAATTGGCGATCTTCTTCTGTTATATTAAATCGTTTGTTTGGTGCAACAGTTTCTGGAAAAAGAAGTGCACGCAATACTTGTTGTTGTGTAGTGAGTGGATAGAAATTTTTATAAGTGAAATCGAAGGGTTTGTTAACGAGTACATCGTTTTTAAAATGTGCCTTGCCTTTCAAGGAAATAGAATAAGGCAGAGTTGAATCAAGGTCGACCAACATTGGCTGCTTATAAATCATCGTGTCATTTTTTACGAATCGAATACCTTCTGTATGTCTATTTTGATCAGGACTTAATGGTCGCTCCAGCCGATGAAAGATTTTCATGTAGTATCCCTTTTGTTGCAGAATGTTATTGATTGCATTTTGCCCCAGAAATTCATACAGACGATTGTAAGCATCGTTATCACTTACTACTAATATCTTTTTCACATAATGTTCAACAGAAGGCAACCCACTTTGAGAGGTTGAATCTTTAAGTGCTGAGAGTTGTCCGGCATAAAGGCTATCGTTGAACATTGGAGTAAACTTATCCAGACCAGGGATTTGAAGGTGATTTAATTTCTCCAATGCCAATAATGCGATGGGTAACTTAACAGTTGAGGCCGGATAAAAGTAGTGCGTGGAATCAACATTAAAATAAAAGGACTTAAAAGACGGTACATTGTTTGCGTCTCGTTCGATCTGCGTATAGATAATCTGAATTTCCAGCTTGTCTCTATATACTAAGATCGAATCAAACTTTTCAGGTTGCAGTCGCATCAGATTCTCCAGGAAGTTTTCATCTTCTTTGATGGTTGGCTTACAGGATGTCAGCACTATAACCGATAGAATGATAAATGCGTATTTCATCATGTTAGCAATTAAGCCGCTAAAATACCGTTTGCTTGTGATTGCCTCCTTAAATTTTGAGTAAATTTGTTTAAACCCTATTTCAATGAAAACGCTAATCCTTTTTTCTGCATTTTCCCTTTTCGTGATGGGTGCCAATGCACAATCTATTATTGGGAGCTGGCAATTGGTTAGACAGAGCACTTGTGTAGAAGATGAATTGGGAGCAGGTGATGCTCATACGGAGGAATTGATTACCGATATGAAGGGTATGTCTGGCACAACGCCCCAAGTACTTATTTTAAAAGAAAAGAATGAAGGAGAGGAGAATACGAAAATAATTACCAAGAAGAAGTCGTATAACTCCAAATCATTCCTTTACAAGTTTGATGGCGAATCCCTTTATTTCCTGGACAAGAAATCGCGGACCATTATCGAAAGTTTTACAGTAGAAAAATTAGCTGCGGATTCATTAATCATCTCCAACACATCGCGTTCCTGCGAGACCCGGATTTTTGTGAGGATAAAATAAATTACATAACCGCAGAGGGCGCAGAGAAACGCAGAGTTTTAAGCGAATCCTCGGCAAGGTTATTAAGAAAGGAATTTACAAATCCTCTGCGAACCTCAGCGCCCTCTGCGGTTTAAACCAGCATCAACGGTAATTGCTGCCTTCAAAGACGGAAACCTCTCTATCGTGGTTAATCTTCTTTCCCTACCTTTGCCCCATGGTAGAGGCAGGTTCTAAGCGGGATATACGGAAATTGAAGCAGGAAGAGCTGAAAGAGTATTTCGTTCAGCTGGGTGAGAAGCCTTTTCGCGCCCAACAGGTGTATGAATGGCTATGGAACAAATCTGCCAAGAGTTTTGATCAAATGACCAATCTTTCCAATGGTCTTCGTGATTTATTGAAGGAACATTTCGTCATCAACCACATTAAGGTAGACCACATGCAGCGCAGTGCCGATGGCACTATAAAAAATGCAGTTACGCTGTTTGATGGCATGGTTGTAGAATCCGTACTAATCCCAACAGAAAAAAGAATCACCGCTTGCGTATCCTCCCAGGTAGGGTGTAGCCTTGCTTGTAAGTTTTGCGCAACGGCACGCCTTAAGCGCCAACGTAATTTAACCCCTGATGAAATTTATGATCAGGTAGTGGCAATAAAGGAACAAGCTGAACTTTTCTTTAACAGGCCGCTTACTAACATTGTGTTTATGGGCATGGGCGAACCTTTGCTGAACTATGCCAATGTAGTATCTGCCATTGATAAGATTACCTCACAAAAAGGATTGAACATGGCTTCGAGACGCATTACGGTTTCAACTGTTGGTGTCGCGAAGATGATTGAGAAAATGGCGGATGATAATGTGAAGTTTAATCTTGCCGTTTCGCTTCATGCGGCAATTGATAAAACGCGCTCTTCCATTATGCCAATTAACGATACTAATTCGCTTAAAGAATTAGGCGATGCACTTAAGTATTGGTATGAAAAGACCGGCCGAAAGGTAACGTATGAATATGTAGTGTGGAAAGGCATCAACGATAATGAAGAACATGCCCGAGCTTTATTAAAGTTCTGCAAAATAATTCCTTCGAAAGTGAACCTGATCGAATACAATCCCATTGATGATGGAGAGTTCCAACAGGCCTCTGAAGAATCGTTGAATATGTATATGGAGATTTTGGAAAGCCAGGGGATAACCACACGCATTCGGAAAAGCCGTGGAAAGGATATTGATGCCGCCTGTGGTCAGCTGGCCAATAAAACTTAATGACCATTTGTTTCATCGTAAGGCATCTCTTATCCTGAAGTCTGATTTTTCAATGAATAATCTTACTCGTTCCATCTTTTTCGTTGCCTTATTTCTATTAATCGGGGTAACAGGCTTTCCGCAAAAGAATACACGAGGAATTGTGGTTGATTCCATTTCATTAAAGGTTCTTCCGGGAATTCACGTTCGTATAAAGCATAAACCCGGTGGAACAACGACTAATGCACAAGGTGTTTTTATATTACCCACCGCTCCGGCAGATACGTTAGTGCTTACTTTTGTAGGATATAAAACACTTGAACTTCCACTGTTATTTGAAGAAGAGGATATTCTAATCCGCATGAGCGAAAAAGCAGTGCTGTTAGATGAGGTGACCATCACCGCGCATCGAATTCTTCCGAGCGAAATTTATCGAACCCCGCGAGCAATGCCCAAGTCCACTTTTTCAAAGGGTCAGGCATTCTCATCGCCCATCGATTACTTTTCGAAATGGCAAAAGGAAAAAAGAAAGCTGGTAAAGTACATCAATGAAAATGATCGGATAAAAACATATGTCGATGTAATTAATGATCAATTACTGCGCGAAAGCATTATGGATGAACATGAACTTTCAGAAAATGCGTATTACAATTTGTTGGCAAAATTCAATGAACAAAACAGGTTGTTGTCTTATTCAAAGGATCCGATTGAAATTGCAGATGCGTTGCAGGCATTCTTTCGGAAGAATGTGAAATAGTTTTTTGCCACGAAGTCACCAAGACACAAAGTTTCACGAAGAATTTAGGCTCAATTACATCGAAGCAATCCTTATCTTCGTATCGAAAAAAAATATTTGAAGTATGTCTGATGAGCAACATTTTCAATCCTCAGAAAAAGTACGCGACTTTGTAATTGGTATGAGTGATGGACTCACGGTCCCGTTTGCATTGGCAGCGGGTCTGAGCGGAGCGGTGGATTCAACAGCTATCGTAATTACAGCAGGTCTTGCAGAAATCGCAGCGGGTTCCATTGCTATGGGATTGGGCGGATATCTTGCTGGTCGCACGGAGATTGAACATTATGATTCGGAAGAGAAGCGCGAATACGATGAGATTGTTAATAAACATGAAATTGAAATAGCAGAGACCAAAGAGATTTTTGCAGAGTATGGAATCAGTGAACATCTTCAGGAGACCATTGCCCGTGAAATGGCGAAGAACCCAAAGAAGTGGGTTGACTTTATGATGCGTTTTGAATTGGGTTTGGAACGCCCTGATAAAAACCGTGCACATCAAAGTGCATTGGTGATTGGTGTGAGTTACGTTATTGGTGGATTGATTCCATTAAGTGCTTACTTCTTCAATGAGTCTACACAACAAGGATTGATTTATTCTTCCATCATCACCTTCTTCTGTCTCATTACCTTTGGCTTAGTAAAAAGCAAACTAACAGGACAGCCTTTATTTAAAGGAGCATTACGTGTTACGATTGTTGGAGGTGCCGCAGCCGCAGCCGCATTCTTAATTGCAAAGTGGATTGCCTAGATTAGCGAAGAAGCTTGAACCTGGAACTTTAAACGTGGACCTATTTCTTACTCGCATTAAAAAGTTTTTCCTTCTCGTCTTTTGTCAAACTTTCATAACCACCATCGGAAATTTTATCGAGTATAACATCGATCTCGTCTTGCGATACAGATGATTTTGTTGAAGCCTTTTTTGGAGAAGGTGTTTCTTTGTTGCGATAGGTAACTTTTACTTTTGGCTTTGCTGTGAATAGATTTTTAAACCAATCAATAGTTGCTGTAATCCAACCTCCCCAATTAACTCCTGATTGCAACTGCTTAATGTAAACGAAGCCCATGAGTGCTCCGCCCAGATGCGCAATTTCACCGCCTGCGTTATCTCCAACAGAACTGAGAAGTGAAATGACTATGTAGAATCCGGCAATGTATTTGATTCGCACTGGCCCGAGAAAAAGTAAGAAGAATGTGTAATCTGGTAGAAGTGTTGCAGCTGCAACTACAATGGCAAAGACGGCAGCAGATGCACCAACTAAGATACTGGGTTGCGCAATAAAAAATGGAATGGTGTTAAAAAGAAGCAGGTATAAAAGACCACCACTCAATCCTCCCAAAATATAAAGAGCCACAAGCTTATCACTACCTAAATACTCAACAAACAATTTCGCAAACCAATAAAACATTAACATGTTCATTAGAATATGGAATATGCCTACTCTTCCAAACTCATAATTATATGAATGAGCAAATGAATAGGTAAGGAGTGTCCATGGCTTGGTTACAAATTCAGGAAGTTGTGATGGCAGAGTAAATTGATCGTAGACAACTTGAAAAATGGATTGGGTATCGGATAGTTTTGCCACAACTAAAAGAATACCCATGGCAATAAAAATCACCACGTTGATGATAATCAACTGAATGTGTGCGTTGTTATGTCGCTGAAATGCGTTCTTAAATTCGTCAAGCATAATTTGAATCAATCCTCCTAATCTAAACCTCTAAATTTCCAGACTTGCATTATAATAATTGCAGTTACGATACCACCTAAGTGAGTAAAGTGAGCGGTCGAATCTCCAGGAACGCTTCGAAAGCCCATTAATATTGCACTTATCCCCAAAAACATAACCAAGTATATAGCCTTTACTTTAAAAAGGAACATTAATCGAATTTCCATATTTGGAAAGGTAACTCCAAAAGCGGTAAGAACTCCGTATACTGCACCTGAAGCTCCCATCATAACATCAAACCTCCCTAGTCCGAAAAATAAATCGGAGAAGACATTAAAAATCCCTGCCCCGAGACCACAGATGATATAAAACAACAGGAATTTTTTTGTTCCCCATAGTTCTTCGAGCATGGACCCAAAAAAAGCAAGCGCCAGCATGTTGAATAAGATATGCAGGAAATCATTACTGCTATGCACAAACATATAAGTGAATAGCTGGTAAGGTCTAAAGTTGGGAGTACGAACATTCCAAAGGGAGAGGTATTCTGCAATGGGTAGTGTCGAAACGATCTTTTGTGCAAAAAAAATGAGCACATTAACAATGATCAAATTTTTTACAAGCGGGCTAAGTCTAAACATAGTTTCAATTTAATCGTATAGTCTATCGAAAGTAGCTTTCTATTTTATTCAGCTCAAAAATAAAAAATGTAGGCTTGCCATCGGGTGAATAGTTTGGTGTTTTGCATGCAAATAAACGGCCCGTCAGCGCATGCATTTCTTCACGTTCTAAACGTTGTCCGGTTTTAATGGATGCTCGCTTGGCCAGCGACCTTGCTAGGTTTTCGGTTATTGGCAGGGCAAGTTCACTTTGATTGATCTTGAATTGCTCAATCAGGCCTTCAAATAATTCTTTTTCTTGTCCGCTGGAAATATTGGCTGGTACACCATTAATCGCAAGCGTATTTTTTCCAAACACTTCAATTCGAAAACCCAATGCTTCAATCTCCTGCTGCATTTCCAGCACTAACGCAAAATCAGATGCGCTAAAGGTAATGGCTTGCGGAAATAAACTTTGCTGGCTTTCGGCCGATTTATGTTTGAGTTGATCTGAAAATTTTTCGAATAAAATCCGTTCGTGTGCCGCCTGCTGATCGATTATCATCATCCCTGCTTTCACTTGTTTAACGATAAAACGAAGATGCAGTTGGAATAACGTTTTTTCTTCTACAGGAGTTTGAAATTCTTCTGGCTGGTTCACGGCACTTTCAAAACGAAGCGTTTGCACGGGCTCATCTTTGTGCTGTTGCATTAGCTTACTCTCCTCGTTTCCACCAAAAAGTTTTTCCCAGTTTTCGAGGTTGCTGCGATTTACGGAACTACTGAAGCGTTCATCAAAATAGGCTTCGTTCGATTGAGCAGAGGCATTACTCAATTTGCTGATCATGTTGACATCCGAATTAAAATCGATGCCGGGTGTGAGATTATGTGAACCGATCGCTTGTCGCACAGCCGAGCGTACAACAGCATACACTGCACGTTCATCATCAAACTTAATTTCAGTTTTGGTGGGATGAACGTTCACATCAATATGTTTTGGATTAATCTCGATGAAGAGAACATAAAACGGAAAGCTGTTGTCAGTCAATAGACCTTCAAAGGCATTCATCACCGCATGGTTTAAGTAATTGCTTCGAATGAATCGTTTATTTACAAACAGAAATTGTTCACCACGGGTTTTTCGTGCAAAGTCGGGTTTGCCTACATATCCGGTTACACGCACGAATTCGGTTTCTTCCTGGCAAGGTGCCAATTGGTTTTGGTAGGTCTTGCCAAAAAGATTAACAATGCGCTGACTTAGTTTGGTTTCGGGTAATTCATAGATCAGTTCGTCACCCTGAACAAATGAAAATGAGATGTCAGGATTGGCGAGAGCGAGTCGATGAAATTCATCCAGAATGTGTCGAAGTTCTACCGGATTTGATTTGAGGAAATTCCTTCGTGCAGGAATATTGAAAAAAAGATTTTTGATGCTGATGCTGGTTCCTTTTTCGCAGGCAATCAATTCTTGCTTTTTCACGTCTGATCCTTCTACCACCAGCAACGTTCCTAACTCGTCATCCGCCAGACGCGTTTTCATTTCCATTTGAGCAACCGCAGCAATGGAAGCAAGTGCTTCTCCGCGAAAGCCCATGGTATGTAATGTAAATAAATCTTCGGCCTTGCGAATTTTAGAAGTAGCATGGCGTTCTAAACTCATTCGAGCATCAGTTTGCGACATGCCATGACCATTGTCGATAATTTGCAGTAACGTTTTGCCCGCATCTTTTACGATGAGCATAATACTTTTAGCGCCAGCGTCAATGGAATTTTCAATCAACTCTTTTACAGCCGAAGCCGGACGTTGAACGACCTCTCCAGCGGCAATCTGGTTGGCAATGGCATCGGGTAATAGCTGAATAATATCCGGCATGTGTGGAACTACAATAAACAAAGATGTAAAGGTGATAATTACTGCCTGATTTTTCTACATTTTAAATAGAGATAAACAGAAGTAAAAATGATAATAACTCTATAATTCATCCTTTCATTTTACCGTTAAGCTATTAGGTTTCAAGGGATTTAATAATAAGCCGTAACTTTGTCCGCAAAGTGGGTTGATTAAAATCCAAACGACAGAACAAACAGGGTGCGGATGAGAAAAGTTTTTTTGTGTTTTATAATCGGAATGGGTGTGAGTGGGGTAGCATCTGCACAGGTTGATAAAAATCGTTGGGTCGATAGTGTTTTTAATACCTTAAGTGTGAATGAGCGCATCGGTCAGATGTTTATGATGACGCTTTCTTCTAAAGATGACGCATCGGTTAGTAAGGAAATTGAAAACGAAATAGAAAGTCGCAGAATTGGAGGAATAATATTTACACAAGGCTCTTTGGTGGGCCAGGCACAACTCACCAATCGGTTTCAGCGATCAGCAGAAATTCCATTGCTCATCGCACAAGATGCGGAATGGGGATTGGGTATGAGCCTCGATAGCGCCATCCAATTTCCGAGGGCATTGGTTTTAGGTGCCATCCGGGATAATAAAATGATTTATACATTAGGTGAGGAGATTGCTCGTCAGATGAAAATCATGGGCATTCATATCAACTTCGCTCCTGTAGCTGATGTAAACAATAATCCACAAAATCCCATTATCAGTTATCGATCGTATGGAGAAAACATGTTGAATGTTGCATCCAAATCAGTTGCCTTCATGCAGGGTATGCAGGATAATGGTGTATTGGCATGCGCCAAACATTTTCCAATAAAAGGTTTGACGGTAACAGATGTTCAAAAAGGATTACCTATTCTTCAGACTAATGTTGATAGTGTTCAATCGTACCCGTATCAAAAACTTTTTGAGAAGAATATATCAGGTGTATTGTTGGCTCCGGCAGACTTTCCACTTTTTTATGAAAACAAAAGCCTGATTCGTAAAAATCAATTTAACTCATCCAAACTTTCGTCTTTGTTTGCAGGCGATTGGTTAAGAAATAAATTCAATTATGGAGGATTGGTGTTTGTTGATATTCAAAACACGCAAAGTCTTACCGAAAAGTATAGAGCAGGCGAAGCGGAGACGTTTGCTTTTCAGGCAGGCAATGATGTATTGATGAATCCGAAAGATATAGGGGCAGCCATTCGTAAAATCAAAAAGTTAATTCAAAGAGACAAGCGTGACAAAAGGTATGAACAACAATTAACTGTATCTGTAAAAAAAATACTGGCTGCTAAATATGATGCAGGATTAACCAAAAGGCCAATCGTGAACACTGATAATTTGGTGATGCGATTAAATTCACCAGAGGCCAACATATTAAATCAACAACTTTATGAATCTGCCGTAACCGTTATTCACAATGATCATAATGTAATTCCGCTAAAAGCCTTTGAAGGAAAACACGTTGCTTACATTACAAGTGATGGCTCTGCACCCAACAATGAGTTTTATCATTACCTGAATAAATACAGAGATATAGCTTACTTCACAGTAGATGCTAAAACCGATTGGGTCGAGCTGACGGATGCATTGCACGATCAGGAAATTATTATCGTTGGTGTTTTTCCACAAACTCCTGAAGTGGTCATAGAAAAACTTCATAGAGCTCTCAAACAACTTCAGCCAAGTCGTGAAATCATTGCATGCGATTTTGGGAATGAAACATTTTTAAAATCAGCCGATGAATATTCTACACTACTAACAAGCTATGTTAACAGCAGAGAGACATTGCAGATTGTTCCTCAGATTATTTTTGGAGGATTGAGTGCAAACGGTGTATTACCGTTCACTGCCTCAGCAACCTGTGAGGAGGGCATGGGTGTTGAAACAAAAAGTCTGAATCGGCTTTCGTATTCCATACCTGAAGATGTGGGTATGGATAGCAGAATCTTGAAGAAGATTGAAGCCATTGCACAAGAAGCACTCACGCATAAAGCAACTCCAGGTTGTAATGTAATTGTAGCGCGTAATGGAAAAGTAATCTATGAAAAATCATTCGGCTATCTGGATTACGAAAATAAAGCTCCTGTTACGGATGAATCAATTTATGATCTTGCTTCTTTAACAAAAGTTTCAGCCACACTTCAGGCAGTGATGTTCATGCATGAACGAGGTATGATTGATATTCACAAAAAGATATCATTTTACCTTCCTGAGTTATTAAAGACAAACAAGAAGGATGTTACGATCTATGATATACTGATACATCAGGCAGGTCTCACACCATTTGTTCCAATGTGGCCCTCCACCATGATTGAGAAAGAATTTTCGCCAGTCTATTATGGTCATGAAAAGAGTGATCACTATCCACTTCAGGTTTCACCAAATCTGTTTGCATCTTCTGTCATTCAGGATTCAATTTGGTTGTGGATCGGTAAATCGAAGATGATAGAGAAACCCATTCGCACAGCCTACCCTTATCGATACAGCGATCTTGGTTTTATGATGCTTAAGCAACTCGCAGAAAAAATGTTGAACCAACCTATTGCTGATTTTCTTCAACAGAATTTATATGAACCTCTGGGTGCCAGCACTACTGGCTTCTTACCATTACAACATTTCCCTAAGGAAAGAATAGCACCAACTGAGCGTGACACAATTTTTAGAAAATCATTAGTTCTTGGAACGGTTCACGATGAACGTGCCGCCATGATGGGAGGTATTAGCGGGCACGCAGGTTTGTTTAGCTCCGGCAGTGATTTACTCAAGCTCGGACAAATGTTATTGCAGGAAGGAAGTTATGGTGGAACGCGATACTATAAACCCGAAACCGTTCAACTTTTCGCGAACAGGCAATTTGAAAAAGGCAGAAGAGGGTTGGGGTGGGATAAGCCTATTCAGGGCGATTGGAATAGTCCTACATCGCTTAAAGCCTCACATCGCACCTTTGGACACACTGGTTTTACCGGAACTTGTCTTTGGATTGATCCGGAGTTCAATCTTGTTTATATTTTTGTATCAAATCGGGTATTTCCGGATCGAAGCAATAAACTTAATCAGGTCAATATCCGTTCTCGCATGCAAGATGTTATTTACGAATCCATTTTTGAATACTGTAAAAGTGGCGAACAACAACTGGTGAGGCAATAAATGGGACGGTTTCACGTCTACGAGCATGAGATTCCTTACCAGTAGTTTGTCGCCTAACAAGAATTAAAATCTAAGCCACCATGAATATAGGAATTGTCTGTTACCCAACGTTTGGAGGAAGCGGAGTTGTTGCCACAGAGCTCGGCAAGGCGCTTGCCAAAGAAGGTCATAAAGTTCATTTCATTACGTACTCGCAACCCCATCGGCTGGACTTCTTAAACGAAAATTTGTTTTATCACGAAGTATCGATCCAGTCGTATCCGTTGTTTGAATATCCTCCTTATGAATTAGCATTAGCCAGTAAAATGGTAAGCGTTGTAAAAAATGAGAAGCTGGATTTGCTCCATGTACATTACGCCATTCCCCATGCATCTGCAGCTTACATGGCGAAACAAATATTAAAAACACACAACATTGTGATTCCGGTGGTAACAACGTTGCACGGAACGGATATTACTTTGGTAGGTAAAGATTCTTCTTACGAACCAGTGGTTACATTTAGTATCAACCAATCGGACGGAGTTACGGCAGTATCAGAAGATCTGAGAAAGGAAACCTATCACTCCTTTAAAATAACAAACGAGATTGAAGTAATTCCAAACTTCATCGATTTAGAAAAATTCAAAAAGCAAAAGAAAGATCATTTCAAAAAAGCCATTTGTCCGAATGGAGAAGTGTTGGTTGTTCATACTTCAAATTTTCGGAAAGTAAAACGCGTTGAAGATGTTATTAAAATATTCGCCAACATCCATAGCGTAATTCCGGCAAAACTCTTAATGATTGGCGATGGACCAGAACGTTCAAAAGCTGAAACCTTATGCCGCGAAATGGGAATTTGTGATGATATTCGCTTTCTTGGAAAATTAGATGCAGTTGAAGAAGTTCTTTCCGTAGCCGATCTTTTCCTGATGCCATCTGAAAAGGAAAGTTTTGGATTGGCTGCATTAGAAGCCATGGCCTGTGAAGTTCCGGTAATTTCATCGAACACGGGAGGTATTCCTGAATTGAATGTGCAAGGTGTTACCGGTTTCATGAGTAATGTAAGTGATGTGGAGGACATGTCTAAGAACGCTTTGTACATATTGGATAAAGATAATCTGCCACGTTTCAAAGCAAACGCACTGAAGCGCGCACAAGAGTTTGACATCACACAGATTTTACCTCTTTATGAAGCATACTATCAAAGGGTAATGGAGAAAACATCTTCGAAAGCGATGATGTGAAAGGAATTTAGGAGCTAGGATTTAGAATATAGAAGCCGACTAGCAGTATTGGTAATTAAATATTCGTGCATTCGTGGCTATTTTAGCATTAGCTCAGTTGCCACGAATGCACGAATAGTTTCTTAGTATAAATTCAAAAGCCGCTGAGAGAATATCCCAGACGGCTTTTTATTTTTAGGTTAATGAGACGATGATAGAATAAATAATAAAGCTCATGGCTTGTATTACCATTCACGATTAACAGATAACTAGATTCTATTCGGCTTCTCCATTTTCTTTACTTCCTTCTTCGCATACGTAGGGCATGTGTAGAATGAACAAGATGAAAGCGCGAAGGCCATTAAGATTAAAACGACTGTAGACTTTTTCATGGGTTTGTTTGTTTTTGTTGATACAAATGTATCGGGCAATTACGGATCGGGATTTTAGATTTTGCGCCATTTCTTACACATAAGCTTAAACTTTCTGAAAATTAAATTTTGAACACGAAACAGAATTGAGAAATTAATGGTTTAGATAGCATTCCACCCTCAACATCATGCTCGGATATCGATTTTCAAAATATACACCGCCACCTGACGAAGCGAAAAGCGACTTTGAAAAGCTGCTGAAAATCTTCATGCAATTGATCTTAATCACGGCCGGAAACGTTGCAGAAACGCTACAATGGCTGACTGAACTCGATCGACAGTATGGGTTAACCAATCCAAATTACGGTATGGGCGACTTCATTGAAGACCTCAAGCGGAACGGATATATTACCGATGAAGGTCCGAAGGGTGAGTTTAAGTTAAACGCGAAGAGTGAACAGAATTTACGACAGTCTGCACTCGAAGAGATCTTCGGAAAGCTGAAAAAGTCAAAAAGAGGCGAACATAATACACCTCATAGCGGACAGGGGGATGAGCAAACGACTGAAAGGAGAGACTATCAATTTGGTGATACCCTCGATCAAATCTCGGTTACAGACTCTTTGAGAAATGCTCAGATCAATCACGGCCTCGATAATTTTTTCATGACCGAAGACGATCTAGAGGTGATGGAGAGCGAATTCAAAACGCAGACGTCTACGGTTTTGATGATTGATATTTCACACTCTATGATATTATATGGAGAAGATCGCATCACGCCAGCAAAAAAGGTGGCTATGGCCTTGGCCGAACTCATCACTAAAAAATATCCCAAGGATACATTAGACATTCTAGTGTTCGGTGACGATGCCTGGCAAATTGAAATAAAAGACTTGCCCTATCTTCAGGTTGGTCCTTATCACACGAATACCGTAGCAGGATTAGAGTTGGCGATGGATATTCTTCGCAGAAGAAAAAATAATAACAAACAAATCTTCATGATTACCGATGGCAAGCCGACCTGCATCAAACAAGGTATAAAGTATTATAAAAATGCTTTTGGTCTTGATCCAAAAATTTTATCTAAGACATTGAATCTTGCCGGTCAATTAAGAAAGATAAAAATACCCGTTACTACTTTTATGATTGCTACCGATCCTTATTTGAAAACTTTTGTGCGAGATTTTACGAAAGCAAATAATGGTAACGCTTATTATAGCAACCTGGAAGGATTAGGTAATCTGGTGTTTGAAGATTTTAAGAGAAACAGAAGAAAGAATTTATAACGATTTTCTCACTGAGTAAATCATCTACGAAAAACCAAAACAATAATGACGCTGACGAACATAAAGACATTAGGTGAATTGAAGAAGTCTGGCTACACATCCAGATCAACTAAAGAAGAGCTTCGCGAAAATCTGATCAAGAAGTTGAAAAATAAAGAAACAGTCTTCGCTGGAATCTGGGGATATGAAGAAACGGTTATTCCGGATTTAGAGCGCGCCATTCTTGCGGGTCATGATATTAATCTTCTTGGTTTGCGTGGTCAAGCCAAAACACGTTTGGCAAGATTGATGGTAAATTTATTGGATGAATATATTCCGGTAATTGAAGGTTCAGAATTAAATGATGATCCACTCAGTCCGATTTCGCGATTTGGGATTGATAAGATAAAAGAACTTGGTGATAGCACACCGATTACATGGATGCATCGTGATGAGCGCTATTCAGAAAAACTGGCTACACCCGATGTTTCCATTGCCGATTTGATTGGAGATGTTGATCCTATAAAAGCAGCAACACTTAAACTTCCCTATTCAGATGAACGTGTTATTCACTTTGGATTAATTCCACGATCGAACAGAAGCATTTTCGTGATCAATGAATTACCTGATCTGCAAGCGCGAATTCAAGTAGCGCTCTTTAATATTTTGCAGGAAGGAGATATTCAGATACGCGGTTTCAAAATAAGAATGCCGTTGGATATTCAATTTGTGTTTACGGCCAATCCGGAAGACTATACCAATCGTGGTAGCATTGTTACACCTTTAAAGGATCGTATTGATAGTCAAATTATAACGCATTACCCTAAGACATTAGATATAGGTAAGCGCATCACACAACAGGAAGCAAGATTGCAAGACGCTCAACGTAGTATGGTGAACGTAAATGAAATCGCAAAAGATTTGATTGAGCAAGTTGCTTTCGAAGCACGCAAGAGCGAATATGTAGATGCAAAGAGTGGAGTCTCTGCTCGTCTCACCATTTCAGCTTATGAAAATTTAGTTGCTGCAGCTGAGCGCAGAAGCATCATGAATCGCGAAAAGACAACCAATATCCGAGTAACGGATTTTGTTGGAATTATTCCTTCCATAACCGGAAAGGTAGAATTGGTTTATGAAGGTGAGCAGGAAGGTCCCGGGATCGTAGCACAAAACTTAGTGGGTAAAGCATTACGAACACAGTTTGTAAATTATTTTCCCGATCCTGATAAATTCAGAAAGCAAAAAGAAAAAAGTCCGTACAAAAAAATAACGGATTGGTTTGGTGATGGTAACACAATCGACTTGTTGCACGATATGTCACAGCAGGATTTTGAAAAATCAATCAAATCAGTTCCGGGCTTGTCCGATCTGATTAATGAATTTCATAAAGGTAAGGATCAAATTACTAAACTCTTTATGATGGAATTTGCCCTCCATGGACTGGCCGAATACAGTTTGATCAGCAAACACAATTTATCTGCAGGTCTTCAATTCAAAGATTTGCTTAGCTCCATGTTTACATTACCTAAGCCGGGTGAAGAAGACGAAGAAGACGATGATGAAGTAGCGGGAGGGAAGTATTAGTTTCAGGTTAACGATTATCAGTGGATGGTAATCAGTAATAATCATGAACAAGCTACAAGAATCATTTGCTTACAATCCGCAGCTGGTTCAGCAACTTCGGAAGTTGGTCGCTGCAGGAGAGGGATCAACATTGGAGTTTAAACGCAAAGCTACCTATCCGGAGAAAATAGTTCGTGAAATGATTGCGTTCGCCAATACAAAAGGAGGAATTCTTCTTTTGGGTATTGGCGATGACGGAACTATCCCGGGTTTGAAACATCCGGAAGAAGAAGTGCATGTTATGAATCTAGCACTGAAGAAAGTAAGGCCTGCATTGCAGTACATCGAGACATTTATTCCTATCGGAAATTCGCGTACTGTAATTCAATATGAAATTATCGAGAGTGAAAGGAAGCCGCATTACTTTATAAATGGTGAAGCGATTAAAGAATCGTTTGTTCGGGTTGAAGATAAGAGCATTAAAGCAAGTCGTGAGGTGCGTGAAGTTATCAGAAGAGAACAACAAAAGAAGGACATCAAGTTTTGGTACGCTGAGCATGAGAAGCTCTTGATGGAATACCTTGATAAAAATACTTCTATTACGTTAACGGAATTTGTCGCGCTAAGTGGACTGAAAAAATTTTACGCATCAAAGAAATTAGTCATTTTAGTACTGGCTGATGTTCTTCGCATTGCATCAAATGAAAAGGGAGACATCTTCACGCTCGCCTTTGGAAGAAAAGGTAACAAAAAATAATTTCAAAATTCCTTTTCCTTTCCGTGCGTTTCATTACATTTCGTAAACCAAGTTCTTTGTGCGCATGGCAAAAACCAAAAAAGAAAAGAAGATCTTCGTACTCGACACTTCTGTTATTATTTATGAACACAATTCCATCCTCAATTTTGACGAACACGATGTCGGTATCCCGATAACCGTTTTAGAGGAGCTCGACAATTTCAAGAAAGGAAACGACACCAAAAATTTTGAAGCCCGCGAATTCATTCGCCTGATTGACAAGCTGGCGAAAGGGCAGATGCTCCACGACTGGAACCCCATCAATGGTAAAACCAAGGGCAGTTTTAAAGTGCTGATGGACACCCACAGTACGGTGGATGCTAACAAAATATTCAACGAAGAAAAAGCGGACCATCGTATTCTCAACTCTGCGCTTCAATTACAGAAAGAACAGAAAGGCAGAAAAATTATTCTGGTTTCCAAAGATGTAAATCTTCGACTCAAAGCCAAGGCTCTTGGCCTTCAGGCAGAAGACTACACAACGGGTAAGGTTCAAAATATTTCATCGCTTTATACAGGCAGCACAATCATTGAAGAGGTAGATTCTTCCATGATCAATTTGCTATATGAAAAAGGATATTGCGAGCCAAAGGAACTGCTTGGCAAATTGGTTCCTGTAAAGAATCACTACTACATTTTAAGGAGTGGTAAGAAATCTGCATTGGCGTATTACAACTCACTGAACGGCATGTTAGAACATGTGGAAAAAAGATCAGTGTATGGAGTAAAACCACGCAACGCAGAACAAACTTTTGCGATTCACGCTGCACTTAAACCTGAGATTAAGTTGGTATCCATACAAGGAGTTGCCGGAACCGGTAAAACATTGTTGGCACTTGCTGCTGCGCTTGAACAGAAAAAAGAATACAAGCAAATTTACTTGGCAAGGCCAATCGTTCCGCTGAGTAACAAAGACATTGGATACTTACCTGGCGATATCAAATCAAAAGTTAACCCATACATGGAACCACTGTGGGATAACCTCAAGTTCATCCAGAATCAATACAACGAAACCGATAAAGAGTACTCCAGAATATCGGAGATGGTAGCCTCTGAAAAACTGATGATTACTCCTTTAGCCTACATTCGTGGAAGGAGTTTATCCAACATCTGTTTTATTGTGGATGAAGCCCAAAACCTGACGCCACACGAAGTAAAAACAATTATCACACGTGCTGGAGAAAATACTAAGATCATTTTCACTGGAGATATTTATCAGATCGATACACCTTACCTTGATTCGCAAAGTAATGGCTTGTCAACGCTGATTGATCGCCTTCAGGATCATGCGCTTTATGCTCACATTACATTGGAAAAAGGAGAGCGTTCTGAGCTGGCGAATTTGGCGAACGAGCTACTTTGATTTCAATTAAGAATTCTCTCCCAATACTGGAAAATGCGGTATCCTGCACCGTTGAATTTGAGCTGATTTAGAGGATTATAGGACTGGCTTCAAATTGGCTCTAACAGGAAGAAAAAACCATTAAAGTTTTATGATCCTGAAGTTCTTTTTCAAGCAGTTATCAGTACAGAAGCAAATTGACTACCTCAAGAAAAAAGGCGTGATGATCGGTACGCGTACAAAGGATAGTCGGAAGATCTATACCTATATGCTTCGCGATCTGTTTGTAGAAGTGCTCTACAAAAATGATAATGCAAATGATTCACCAGAACAGGTAAACACACTCAGCGGTTTGAAGAACCTGAATAGCTATTTAGAGAAAGAATTTAAGACCAGCTTCTAATAGCGATCTGATACATACGGAGTGGGAGCCAAATAAAAAGAGGCCAGTTGATTTTCAACTGGCCTCTTTCATTTGAAGTCATTCAAACTTTATTTCTTGGCAAGAGCCTTCACCATTGTATCACCAATTTCTGCTGGTGACTCTACTACGAAGATTCCACATTCCTGCATGATTTTCATTTTGGCTGCTGCTGTATCATCAGCACCACCGATAATAGCTCCGGCATGTCCCATTCTTCTTCCTGCGGGCGCAGTTTGACCAGCAATAAATCCTACAACCGGTTTTTTATTTCCTGTCTCTTTAATCCATCGTGCTGCTAATGGCTCATAGTTTCCACCGATTTCACCAATCATTACGATCGCATCCGTCTCAGGGTCATTCATCAATAATTCAACAGCATCTTTTGTTGGGGTTCCGATAATTGGATCACCACCGATACCGATAGCAGTAGAAATTCCCAAGCCAGCTTTTACAATTTGATCAGCGGCTTCATATGTAAGTGTTCCTGATTTAGAGACAATACCAATTCTTCCTTTCTTGAAAACAAAACCTGGCATAATACCAACCTTCGCTTCACCTGGTGTGATAACGCCTGGGCAATTTGGACCTACTAGTGTGACCTTCTTTCCTTTCAGATAATCCTTCGCGATCATCATATCTTTAACAGGGATACCTTCTGTGATGGTGATGATAACCTGAATACCAGCATCTGCTGCCTCCATAATCGCATCTGCTGCGAATGCAGGTGGAACGAAAATAATGCTTACATCAGCACCTGTTTTCTCGACAGCCTCCTTAACGGTATTGAACACTGGTCTTCCAAGATGTTCTGTTCCACCTTTTGCTGGTGTTACACCACCAACCACATTGGTTCCGTACTCAATCATCTGTCCTGCATGAAACGTTCCTTCAGAACCGGTGAAACCTTGTACTATAACGCGGGAGTTTTTATTGACGAGTACGCTCATTGGAATTTTGTTAAGAAGCACAAAAATAGGAGAATAAACGCTTTAGCCAAACCGGGCTTAAAACAAGAAAAGCTGCAATTGCAGCTTTTCTTGTTTTATATAAGATCGACCTTATTTCTTTTTTACATCCTTTAATCCATCCTTCAATCCATGACGGATTAAGAACGTATTGTAATCCTCTTGAAAAGAGGGTACATCAGGTGCCAAACGAATGGCTTCCTGATAGGCAGTGATTGCATCAATGATGAGGTTGTTTTCTTCGTAGAAGCCAGCTAAAATATACTGATCCATAGCAGTCTTCTCTGCAAGCGAGCTGGAGATTTCATTTAATGAATTCTTGATTCGTACTTTATCTGCTTTCGACAATTTTTTCAAAGTATACTCTTTCGATACTTTGTTTGGATCTGATTTTGAAGTCACAGTAACCAAAATATTATCTTCATTCTCAAAGCTCGAGCTGCTTAAATTTACTTTCACATTGCTTTCCTTTGCTTCAATCTTGTCCAATTCATCTCCAAACATACTGTTGAAGCTAACGAGATAGGGGCCAGGAATTTTAGCAGCATCCCAGGTGATAATGATCTCATTGTTGTACACCACCGGATTTTCCGCCTCTGGCAAATACAAATCGGCTTTATCTGATCCACGGTGGACGGCTCCAGTTGCAGTCATGCTATTTCGCTTGGTTGTATTTGAACTCAATATGAAGTCCGTATACTTATTCAAAACGCTTGTGCCACCGCTTACTTGCTTTGCAAGAACATTTACTTTAACGTTACCCGCTTGCTTCACTTCAAGTGGCTTACCGCTTACATGAACCAAACCCAAATAGGAGTTCTCTGCAAGTTTCAATTCATCCGTATCTTTTAAGCTGGCACCCACCTTAACGGGTTGCCATCCATCTGCGGCTTTCATTTCGTTTTTGCCTTTGTTTACCAGCACTTTAAAGGTGTAATCCTTTTGCGCATAGGTTGCGATAGACGCAAACCAAGCGGCCATTACTAAAGCCAACATCCTTGTTTTCATAATATCAAATTTAAGGGTCTTCAAATCAACTAGCGAAATTAGAATATTCCAATTGAATTATCTCTTAGGTTCAAATAGTAAAAGCCGCTGTTTGGCGGCTTTTCGGAGCTCATATCTTCTTTTATACTATTTCATCATGCCATGGCGAAGCAAAAACTCATCGTATGCTTCCCTGTAGAAGGTAACATCCGGAGCCAATTTAACGGCTTCTTCATAAGCTGAAATAGCATCAATAAAGAGATTGTTGTTTTCGTAGAAACTGGCAAGCAAGTATTTATTGAGTGCAGTCTGTTCACCCACTTCTCCAATGATTTCATTCAAAGAACCTTTTACCTTTTCGATTTCAGCCAAAGGCAATTTCTTAATCAAATGGCGTGTTGACATCTGTTTTGGATCGGCCTTTGAACTCACCTCAACCAAAACGGCTGTAAGATTTGCAAACTTAGCATCCGTAATATCAACCTGAAATGTAGTTTCCGGAGTTTCCACTACGGCAAGTTCTTCCTCATACATGTTCATGAGTTTTACAATGTATGGACCCGCTACTTTGCTGCCATCCCAATTGATTACGGCTGTGCTATTGTAAATTCCGGAGTGCTGATTTTCAGGTAATAAAACCTGAATAGAATAACGATCATCGCCTCTATGAACGGCCCCTGTAGCACTCAATCTGTTTTTCTTTGCTTCGGCAGAGTTGCTACTTAATATAAAGTCGGCATATTTATTTAAAACACTGGTTCCAGGTTTAAGGGAAGCTGCCAATTCAGAAACCTTGTATGTCTTGGCTTCTTTCAATTCCATTGGTTTGCCTGAGCTGTGAACAAGTGCGAGGTAGGCGTTATCTGTTAGTTTTACTTCGTCAGTGGCCTTTAAACTGGCGCCTGTTTTGAGCGGCTGCCATGCATCTCCCGATTTTACTTCGTTTGTACCCTTATTGGCCAATACCTTGAAGGCATAATCCTGTCCAAAAGCAGTAGCACTCATTAGAAAGAGGGCTGCAAGGAGGGTAATGTTGATCTTTTTCATTTCTTTAATTCAACGTTTAGACTTCGAAATTAGTGAATTTATTGTTGTTAATCGTTTAATACCTCCTTAGGTTTAGTGGTAAGCCTTAATACAGGTAATTTTAAAAGAGCTGGCTTCACTAATCCATAGTATACGTCAAAACAGGGTCCAACCAAAGCCATAGCTGCCATAGTGACGCCAAGACTGCTTTTAAAGTTGAAATTGGCTAAAAGCATAACAACCGCAAAACCGGCTAAAACAATTTCAATAACCTGAATGATAACGGATATACCATCATACATTACTGGCCACCTGCGATTGATCACCGAAAATAGTGCCACGTTTAATAGACAGACAATAAATGCTATAGTGTTTTCTTGCCACTGATCCAATTGATCGATGTAGTCTTCAGCTAAAATGGATGCAATAATGTTGGCGTGAATAACCAAGCCAAACATATCCGGATTTGCACGACCTCCGATCTTCTTGTTAAGAGGAGTAAAAAATTTATCGTTCCAGGCAGGATCTCCAAAATAAGAGCCTAAGAAACCAATGAGGACAATCTTATCTTTAATAACAGAGGGGTCAAATTTTTCTGCCATTACATCTTCCACATCCAACGCAGTGAAAGAAACCTTTCTTAACGTATCCGTATTTCCTAGTTCTAGCTTTCTTAAACTTTTTAATCGAACGTCCTCAACTTCAAAATTCCCCCGATAATTAATCACTTCAGTTTCATTCTTTCTTTTGAGAAATCTTTTTGTCTTAACAGAATCAAATAGCATTGCCACCTGAACGGCAAATGCTAACTCGTCTTTTCCTTTTACATCCCACTTAGGCGCGAATGATTTGCAGATCTTAATCCCTTCCTGATATTGTGCATCGGTCACCAGGTTGGCATAAGCAGAATGCGCCTTTTCACGAAACATGAAATCAGCATATTCAACTGAATCATAGATATCAATGGCATGAGCAGTCTCCATTGAGTCTGATTGAAGAAGTTTGGATACGAGTACTAGGTTAGGAATTTCGGCCATGGCATTCGCCAATAGTAAGTTACCCAATGTGTCTGATAATTGAGGACAATCCGTGAGGTTATATAATCCACCTTCACAATTATAGAAGCCATCTATGCCAACTACCTTTGGTTTATACTTCGCAATAATTTGAAGCTCTTGAGCGAAATTCATTCTATCAAGATTACTAAAGTTGACCAATACAATCTGATCGATCGCTACTCTTTCTTTCGGGGTCGGATCGGGGCGAATGGAACTGAACCCAAAATCGCTTATCTCAAAATCCTCCAACGCATTTGAAATGGGATCAAACGCATTCAGGGCTTTGAATGTGGTTACTTTACCAACACCCACCATTACTACAAAAACGAAGATGGTAGCGAACAAACAATCAATCCAGAATTTTCTCATCTTTCAGAAGTATGTATCTAGTAAATTTAGAAATTTAGACGGGCATTCCGAAACAACGTTGATGCAAACTGTTAAACCACGACTTACTTCTGATCAATATGCAACCGGTATCTTATTGGGCGACCGTGTTATGCTCGGTCAGGGCATTACGTTAATTGAAAGCAATCTTGAAATTGATAAAGCATTAAGTGCTGAAGTGTTGGAAAAGATAATGCCGCATACTGGCAATGCCTTTCGATTGGGAATTACGGGTGCGCCTGGTGTTGGTAAGAGCACGTTCATTGAGACGTTTGGGAAATACGTTACTGAGCAGGGAAAAAAGATTGCTGTCCTAACGATTGATCCCAGTAGTCAACTTACTAAAGGAAGCATCCTTGGTGATAAAACCCGTATGGAAGAACTTTCCAAAAACCCAATGGCGTTTATTCGTCCTACCGCTTCTGGAAATACATTGGGTGGGGTTGCGAATAAAACCCGCGAAGTATTGTTGCTCTGCGAAGCTGCTGGATATGATGTGATCATTATTGAAACAGTAGGTGTAGGACAATCCGAAGTGACGGTGAAAAACATGGTTGACTTTTTTCTGTTGCTCATGCTTGCTGGTGCAGGTGATGAACTTCAAGGCATTAAGAAAGGTATTATGGAAATGACCGATGCCATGGTTATTACAAAAGCCGATGGCGACAATATTGATCATGCTACAAAAGCACAGGCAGAATATCAACATGCTTTACATTTGTTCCCAGCTTCAACATCGGGTTGGCAGCCAAGAGTGGTTACGGCATCAGCATTTACAGGAAAAGGTATTGATTCAGTTTGGAAGATGATTACTGAATATCAAAGCCTTACTACTACTTCAGGCTACTTGAAACAAAACAGAAGTACACAACACATCGCCTGGTTTCATGAGTACTTTGATCAATTGTTAAAATCAGACTTTCAACGACTTAAACATTTTCAGTCTACCTTAAAGGACATGGAACATGATGTTGCTGAGCAGAAGATATCAGCTTATTCTGCAGCGCATAAACTTTTGAAAGCGTATTATCGGGATATAAAAAGTTGAGGATTAAATGTTAATCTTAGGAAAAGTTACCAATCGCAAATCACTGATCAATAATCCTAAATTCTTCTGTTATTCACCATTAGCTATTCACGGATAACTGTTTGCAGTTCCCTAAATTGCGTCATGAAAAAACTTACCTTCCTTATCTTTTTTGCAGTATTATTTGCCTGTGAGAAAAAAGAATCACCTGTTGTTGCTGATAAGCAAGTTCAGACAGTTACTAAATACGCAAGTGGATTCACCATTCAATATCAAGGAAATGTAAAGCTAGTTGAAGTTACCTATCCGTTTCAAGGGGCGACATCAGGCTACAAATATTTATTGGTCCCAAAAGGTGATAGCATTCCTGCACATGACGCAGATGTAAAAATCATCAGTACACCCATAACATCTATTGTGTGTACATCTACTACTCATATTCCATTACTGGATTATTTGAATGAGAGCGATAAGCTTGTTGGATTTCCCAGCCTGGATTATATCAGCTCAGAAAAAACGCGTGCACGCATTGATGCTGGTAAAGTTCAGGAGTTGGGTATGGACAAAGGTTTAAACATTGAGGTGCTTGCCATGCTTAAACCTGATATGGTAATGGGCTACACCATGAGTAGCGATTTTGGTCAGTTTAAAAAAATTGAAGAGTTGAATATTCCGGTGGTGATTAACTCGGAGTATTTAGAGAAACATCCATTAGGCAGGGCGGAGTGGATTAAGTTTATGGCTGCATTCTTTAATAAAGAGAAAGAAGCAGATTCTATTTTTCAAGTCATCGAAAAGCAATACAACGACACAAAAGCATTGGCAGATAAAGTTGCTACTAAACCAACGGTGCTCAGCGGAGTTGTATATGGTGATGCCTGGTTTCTCCCCGGTGGAAAAAATTATGCGGCTAAGCTGCTGCAGGATGCAGGTTGTCATTACCTATGGGAGGATGATACATCCAATGGATATTTGGAATTGAGTTTTGAAGGTGTGTATGAAAAGGCACATGATGCTGATCTTTGGATTGGCGTAGCATCGTATGCTTCGTTAGATGAAATCAAAAAAGCAGATCCTCGCTATGAAAATTTCAAACCACTTAAGCAAAAGCAAGTCTATACCTATGATGGTCGCAAAGGCGCGAAGGGTGGAAGTGAGTTTTTAGAACTTGGGTATCTACGTCCCGATATGATTTTGCAAGACTTGGTGAAAATTGCTCACCCGGAATTGTTGCCGGATTATACTTTGTATTTTCATAAACATCTTGAATAGATTTAACCGCAGAGGTCGCGGAGTAACGCAGAGATTCTTTTTTTAAATCTCATGACTTCGTGCTTTGGTATTTGAATAAACTTTTCTTCATGAAAAAAATCCTTACTCTTTCGTATGTTCTTCTTTTTACACAAATTCTCTACAGTCAATCACTCGAGACTGTTATTCAGAAGGGTCATGAGTTGGCGGTGTTGGCGGTTGCGGTTAGTCCTGATAGTAATTACGTAGCCACGGCAAGTCGTGATAAGTCTGCGAAGTTGTGGGAGATCAGCACGGGGCGCGAGGTGCGCAGTTTTCTTGGTCATGAAGCAAGTGTTACTACGGTTGAGTTTAGCGCGGATGGAAAATTATTGATTACAGGAAGTAATGATAAAACTGTTCGTCTTTGGGATGTTGTAACTGGCAAAGAACTTTATGCTGTCGAAGCGCCCGAATACATTCGAAGTGTTGGATTCGATCCGCAATCACGATTCTTCTTTTACACAGGCCTCATTGATACAGGTGATGGTGATTCGCTTGTAGTGCGTGATCTTAAAACAAAAAAAGTATTAACTAAAATTTCTGTCAATCCCGACAAGGGTTTAGGCACAGGCACGGAGGCGGTCATTAGTAAAGATGGAAAATGGATGGCCATTGGTGAAGACAATCGTGTGGTTCGGTTATTCCAAACCAGTGGTTGGAAAGAAGTGAAGAAGTTCGAGATTGTTGATGGTTTTTGTGGAGGCTGTGGTACACGCATGGTGTTTAGTCCCGATAGTAAATATTTATACAAAGCTTCACATAATGATGTTCTTCAGAAATATGAATTATCAACTTTCAAACTGATCAAATCATATGGAAGAGAAATTGATGACTTAACCGGATTGACTATAAGCCCCGATGGAAAGAGACTTGCAATCTCTACTGAGAAAGATCTTAAAATTTGGAATGAATCCAACGCCCAACGAATTGATTCAGTTGCCGCCAATGAGAAAGGTGATTTTCGTGAGATTGCATTCGCACTCAATGGAAAAAATATTCTAGTGACGAGCGATGATAATACTGTATTCTCATGGTCGGTGGATAAGAAGAGGAAAGATATTATCCTCACTGGATTTTTAAATCAACGCGACTTGGGCGGGTTAAACTACGATCCGAATTTTTACTGGGAATCCTACATAGCGAAATATGTCCGCTTCAAAAATTCAATCCTTATTTCGAACGATGGTAAGACGCTCATTAAAGGAAAGTTCGGAACAAAAGTAAAACGATGGGACATTGCTACCGGTAAACTCGTAATGGAATATGTAGGTCATAAGAAAGCGGTGCTATGTTATGATCTTTCAAAAGATGGTAAGAAGATGTTGACTGGGGGAGGTGATGGAAAAATTATGTTGTGGAATGTAGAGACGGGGGATTCCTCAACTGTGATTGCGAGCTATCGCGAACCCATTTTCGATATTCATTTTAATGATGATGAAACAAAAATCATTTCCTGCAGCTGGGATGCTTCGATGAAAATTCACGATATCAAAACCGGGAAGATGTTGAGTTATTTTGATCTCGAAAAATATTCGGCCTATGCTGTAACGCCACATCCAAATGACCTCTACCTTATTTCTGCGCGACTGGATAATTCACTTCAACTCTGGGAAATAGATACGAAGAAAGAGGTAAGAAATTTTGTAGGTCATACGGATATCATTTCTTCCATTAAGTTGAGCAACGATCAACGCACTTTATTGAGTGCGAGTTGGGATGGTTCCATTCGCTTGTGGGATATTGGTACAGGCTTGGCAATAAAGAAATTCAAAGGACATCACGGTGCAGTACATACTGCCATCTTTAGTGCTGATGGAAAATCAATCTACTCTGCCGGGGCTGATCGAATGGTTCGCGTTTGGGATATCAATACCGGAAATGTTACCCGTACATTCGAAGGACACAGAGCCGAAGTTACTTCGTTGTTGTTTAGTCCTGATGGTAAATTGCTGATCAGTCATGGAGTTGATGGTGTAACGAAGTTTTGGGATTTGACGAGTGGCCGCGAATTTTTTGAGCACATTCATTTAGGAGAGAAAGATTGGATGGTGAAAAACCCGGAAGGGTATTTTAATGGAACGGATGATGCGCGCAAATACATTCATTTTGTAAATGGATTGAAGACGTATTCTGTCGATCAGTTCTTCAATGAATTTTACAGACCTGATCTTCTTCCTAAAATATTTCAAAGCCGTGGAGGCAATGACGATTCGAAAGGTATTCAGGATAAGTTAAAGAGTTCGCCACCACCAACAGTACGGGTTGCAGTAATGGCTGCTCCTGAAAACAAAGCTGAAGTGTATGTGCGCATGACCGATAATGGTAACGGTGCAGAGAATCTTCGTGTGTTGCACAATGGAAAGAGTATTGTGTTGAATAAAGAAACGCTAAAGTATCCATCATCTAAAAGTCAATTCACTACCTATAAACATATTGTTGATTTGATTGGTGGTGTCAATACATTCTCCGCAGTGGCTAGTAACAAAGAAAAAATGGAATCCGATGCACTGCCGGTCGAGTTGGTTTCTGATCACGCTTCGAAGAGTAGCACATGTTACATTCTGTCGGTCGGCATTAATCAATATAAGAACAGCAAGCTAAATTTGAATTACGCTAAACCTGATGCGAAATCGTTTAGCGATTTGATGGATGAAAAGAGTTCACAGCTCTTTAAGAAAATTGAATTACATACTTTATATGACGAAGATGCCACACGTGAAAAAATATTAGCAAAGCTCGATGAGTTGGCAAGCAAGGCAAGCCAGGAAGATGTTTTCATTTTCTATTATGCCGGACACGGCTCAATGGTGGATGATAAATTTTATTTTATTCCTACGGAAAGCCTTCGTTTATACGATGAGAGTTCACTCAACAAAGAAGCTATTGAAGCGAGTATGTTGCAAGATCGATTCAGCCGCATTCATGCTTTGAAGCAATTGATCATTATGGATGCGTGCCAATCCGGTGGATCGGTTGAGTTGCTAGCTACGCGAGGTGCAAGTGAGGAGAAGGCCATCGCGCAACTTTCACGAAGTGCGGGCATACATGTAATGGCATCTGCCGGAAGCGAACAATTTGCTACTGAGTTTGCGGAACTTGGTCACGGACTCTTTACCTATGTATTGATCAAAGCACTACAAGGTGAAGCCGATGGTGCACCAAAGGATGGCAAGGTTACGATCTACGAATTGAAATCGTACATAGACGATCAGGTTCCTGAGATGACACGTAAGTTGAAAGGTAAGCCACAGTACCCATACACGTTCAGCAGGGGACAGGATTTTCCGGTGGTGATTGAGGAGTAGAATTTATTGATAGTAATAGTATAGTTGAATCAGTGCATGCTAAGAGTATTTTTATACACAACGGAAATTCTTAATAGTGTTAAAAATTTTGACACTTCTCTATCTTTTGTAGAACTGTCTTTAATTCTGAACTTATTTCTGCTATCTGAATACAAGCTGCGATTTTAATTGGGCTAAGAGAAACTTTGAAATTGTTTTGGGACCACTTACTTAGTGATGAAATCAAATCCTTTCCACAAACTCTATGTTCTAGTTTATCTATTCTTGCCTTTGCGATCTTTCTAGCGCTTGATATTGAGTGTTTCCTATCTTTCTTCTGAATGGAGTCAGCCAGTTTATCAATCACTTCTTCAGTCATTTCATTCGAAATTTCTGAAATTATAGTTTCAATATCTGAAACTGTTAAATGAGAAGCTTTTTTACTTTCACCTTGTAAGATTCTTAAAATTGCCGTTGGAACAATTAAGTAATTTTCTAATTCTTTTCTGCTCCAAATGTGAATATTCACATTTATTTTTTGAGCTTCATCCTTACGTTCTTTGATTATTTCTTCGTGATGGTAGTCTGAATCAAAAATGCAATAGATTTTAACATCATCGTCAACAGTTTCTTTTAATAGCATGCTACTTCCTCGAGCATGTCCCCAGCCTCCCCAACCACCAATGTCAAAATTCGGAATGGAGTCAAAGGGCTCGTCAGATTTTGGAAATAGAACATTTTGCAATCTTTTAAGTATGTCAATGTCATCTCCTTCAACAATTACAAGTTTCTTTGAAGCCCAGAGTTTTGTGAGTTGAAGATTATGAATGCTACCAATTGAATTTAGAATTCTTTGCACAACAGGAACCTTATTGGCAAAAAGCGATTTTGATTTAGCTTTATCTATTATCAAAATGTTAGCAGCTTCAACTTCGGAAATTATTTCTATTGAATGTGTCGATACAATTACTTGTCTATATTGATTTTTTAAAAGCCTTACAAGTTTTCTTTGTAGTTCAGGATGCATATAAACATCGGGCTCATCCAGAATGACCACTTCGTCCTGACTAACTCTTGATAAGAACCACATTATTTGAAGCCACATTTGTAGGCCTGACCCCATCCATCCAATTTCAGAAACAAAGTTGCCATCTTGAATTAACAAAGATAATTTATCATCACTTCCAGATAGCCTACCTACTCCTTCAAAAGATCGAATTCTTAACCCATTCCAGGATTGCTCAGCTAACTCTTTAAACCTTGGATAACTTTCATAAAGTAAGGCCAACTGGTTTCTAAAATGTAGAGACGCAAGCTCTGTTGATAAGCTTTGCTTTACGTATTCTCTATTAAGAATTCTTTCTTCTTTTTGAATTAAAGAAAGTACCGGCAGAATATTTACTTGTGGAATATGAAGTTCGTTGGCCGCTCCTCTTGTTGTTATATAAGCGCCATTACTATCCAGTAAATTACAAAAGATTTCAGCGTCTTGACCGATGTAAATCTTGACAGTAACATTGTCGGAAAATCGTGCGATTATTTTACTTGGTGGACTTCCGTAGTTATAAAAAAGATTTTCAGTATTGAAACCAAAACTTTTAAGTGATGGATTAATGCCTTTCGCTTTGGCGGGTAATTCCAGCCATTTTGGAACAGGATAATATACAGATGTTCCAAATCTACTAACAGCTAATGAGACAAACCTCAATGCCTCAACTAAAGTTGATTTACCAGCGTTATTTTTCCCAACAATAATTGAAAGATCTTTAAGCTCAATTTCGTGGTAGTCGTAGCACCGGTAGTTTTCTAGGATGATTTTCTCAAGCATTCAATTTTCTTAAATTTGAAGTTTAATTCACAATTAAATGTATTATCGAAACTTTGGGATTCATAAGTCTTTTAAAAACGATTCTATTTCTAATTGTAATATTCGGTAATGTTGATTCTCTTTACTTTTTCCGCGAATGTAATTTCAATCCCATTGTAAAAGAAATTATCGTTCTCATTGTCATCGTCAACTTCGTACCAAATTCTTAATTCACTATTTTGAACTTTTCTTATTTGCCCTTTTTTGATCATCTTACTATAATGTTCCATTTTATAATTGTCTGCCAATTGAAGAGCTGTTTGTATCCAGTATGTAGAATCGGAGATTAAATGATTGTCATTTGTAAGTTTCAATTCGACTGAAATACCAAAATGATAACAGCCGCCTTTAGATATGAAAACGGTATCTTGCCCCATAGGTAATAATGCTTGGTTAAGATTAGATCGCCAAATAAAATTTCTTTTATTTAATTCCTTTAGCCATTCAACAGTTAGTCCATAATAGTCATCGTTGAATACACAATCTTCTTCTACCTTCTCATTGCCAGTGGTATCAACGGGTGTTTTAACAACAACATGAGGATTCGATGTTATTGTGCTGTCAGTGACTTGTCTATCCTTTTTTGTAGGAGAACAGCAAATAACCAGACTAAGAAATGCAAAGATTAGATTCTTGTTCATGAAATGAAGTTACCAACAACAATTAAAATTGAGACATTCTGGTCATGCCTCTTTATTGTTAGTTCCAAGGTACTAGGAGGTATTAACTTATGCAACGGACTGGTTGGAAATTATTCCCCCTTCTGAAACTGCGCTTAGAATAGCGTAAAATATTATTATGAGTAATGAAGTTCCCTGCAAGACATAGATTATTCTAAAGAAACTGAAGTGTTTATAGAAAAATAAATATAATGCTATACGATAGTCACTCGTCTCTTCTCAGCAACAGATCGATAAATCGCCTCCACCACGCGAATGTCCTTTAAACCTTCTTCTCCCGGAACCATAAGCGGTGTACCGTTTAAGATGGCGCGGGCGTCATCGTCCATTTGTTGAGCTTGCTCGTTGTTAATCTTAGCATTCAGTTTTGTTCCGTTACTGGTTATGCCATTGATACCACTGTACGCCTGAAAGGGTGAGAGTTTATACCAGCCTTTCGTGCAGGTTACCAGAAGATCGTTCATGCCTTTACCAAAACTGGTTTCGCATTTTGCCGTTACGCCTTGAGGGAATTCCAGATCAAACGCCATGGTCTCTTCTACTTCAGTATAAATAGTGGGCCGTGTTGTTGATGCCTTCGCAGTAACGGCAACTGGTTCAAGCCCGGTGCTATAGCGAACGGCATTCAATGGATACACGCCCATATCATACATGGCGCCACCCCCTAGACTCTTCGTTTGCTTCCAATGATTGGTTCGGCCATCAAAGTATCCTGCGGACGCTTCTACTTTTATTACATTGCCATACGTGAGCTCCTTCCTGAATTGTATAATTTTTTTGGTATTAGGTTCGTGTTGCATGCGATAACCAATGCTAAGCGTCACTTTGTTTTTCGTACAGGCATCGATCATACGCTTGCATTCAGCAACCGTCATGGCCATGGGCTTTTCGCACCAAACATGTTTGCCTGCCTGGGCTGCGCGAATACTATATTCAGCGTGCATAGAGGGAGGAAGCACAATATAGACTACATCGATTTCCGGATTATTAGCCAGCGAATAAAATTGGTATAGTTGTAAATGTTTCGATCAGCGAGCTTATACTGTTGCTTCCATTCTTCTGCTTTAGAAGGTGTGCCGGTTACAATTCCCGACAGGTAACATTGTGTAGTAAGTTGCAAGGCAGGTGCCAGCAAGTCTTTGCTATAATAGCCCAGCCCTACTAAGGCAACTCCGAGTTTCTTTTTCTTCTGAGGTATAATGATGTTCGCAAAAGCAGCGTTACTAACGGCAAGTCCTGCCGCTCCGAGTATGGATTGGTTTATAAACTTTTTTCTGTTCATGGTGATCGATCTTTAGTCTGAGTATTCTAAAGTTACGTGTATCAATACACTTTCTCAAGGACGGAAACTATTTTTAATTCCTTATGGAATCCTATTCTAACTCCACAAACTCCCATATCGTCTGTTGAAGATTTTTTGTTTCTCCTTCCATTTTCCAAAGACCAATTCCCTCCATGTAGTAATAGATCCTCTTGCCCTCAAATAGCAAACCGTTTGAAAGATTTATGGTCTCTGTGATTTTTATTGCGCGTGTGTTTACATTGTTCAGTTTAAATTTCAGCCACTCGGCAATGAAATTCGTTTTTTGTCCGAGTGAATCTTTATATGACCACGTTAGTGTTTGTCCTATGCCTGGCACTTTCAGAATAACTTTTGGCGAATTGTAGCGTGTTGTCTTGCTTGGTTCTGAATCTGTTGTTGATATCAGTTTAACTAAATGAACTTCAGTTGAAGTGAACTCAATGGTACGTGTTTCAATGCGTACTGATTTATTTTGATATTGAATTGTATCGGTAATTTCATACTGGCCTTCTTTTTTTAAATAATACATCACACGCGTAAACTTTGATAGTTTATTGTTTTGATCGGGCATGTTAAAAATTGCTTTATTCTTTTTTCCTGCTGGCAAAAAATAATCTCTGGAGCTTTTTTGAGAATAAGATGACAGCGCGCTACAAAGAATGAGTGCTGTGAATAAGCTATGCTTAAATTGTCTATGGAACCTGGATTTCAAACGAAATGGTCATACCTGTGTATAGCTTATGATGCCTCACATCTCTTTAAAGTTTTAATTCAACCTGGTGTCAAAGAATTTTTTCTGGTGTATTTATTCCGAAGTGTTTTTTCTGATTCTCATGTTTACGATTTCAATCAAAAGTGCAAAAGCCATCGAGAAATAGATGTAGCCTTTTGGTACATGAACATGTAAACCTTCAACCACCAGCACGGTGCCAATCATGAATAGAAAGGATATGGCTAATAATTTCATGGCAGGGTGCTTGTCGATAAATTCACTAATGGGCTTTGCGAAACTCATCATGATAATCATAGAAATGACTATAGCCGTAATAATTACCCATATCTTATCGACCAACCCGACAGCAGTAATAATTGAGTCAAGAGAAAAAACCAAATCAAGAAGAATAATTTGAATAATGGCACTTTTTACAGTCAATACCTTTTTTTGCTTTTCATCATCCGGCCTACCCTCCACTTTATGGTGTATTTCCGATGTGCTTTTACCAACAAGGAACAAACCTCCTGCTAGTAAAATAAGATCGCGGTAACTGAGACTGAATTCTTTAACGGTCACGATTGGATTATTTAATCCGATGACCCACTGAATGGCTAATAGCAGTAAGAGCCTTCCTACTAAAGCCAATATTAATCCCACTACGCGTACCTGCCTTTGATTACCTAATGGCATTCTTCCTGCCACCAAAGAAATGAAAACGATATTATCAATTCCCAACACAATTTCTAAAAACGTCAAAGTGAGTAGGCTTATCAGAATGTCAACACTTAAAAAATCCATCGTATTAATTCTTGGTTAATTGTTAACTCGATATGAAGATGCGTTAGAACATTAATATTAATCAAAATCAATCATGTTAACAGGCATAATTTATAAGCGTTGTTTTACTCCGCATCTCCATTCCAAAAGTCAACATCCAGTTTATAATCGCCCTGTGGTTGTTTGCGCCAAACGTTTATGTATTTCACCTTAACATGGTAAACGGAATTATTGTAGAGTATATCTGAAAAAGTATTTCCGGTTTCGTAAATGAAGTTCTCATTTCCATCAATAGTCATCGTATGCGTTTCCATTTTTAACAGCTTTGATGTTTTGAAATCCGCTTGCCAAAAAGCTTGGATGCTGTCGCGACCAATAATGAACCGCGATCCGTTAGGAGATAGTTTAGCTGAATCGGTATACATCCGGGCAAGATTTTCAGCATCACCTTCTTTAAAATACTTTCCTAATATTTCATTTTGTTTGTCTACAATCTCTTTCATTTCATTTTTAGATAGTGTAGCGGAAGTGTTCGTACATGAACTAAATAAAAACAGTGAAGCGCCTATTAATAAAATCAGAATTTGAAAATGGTTAACCCATGAGTTTTTAAAACGGAATTTCATTTTAGTTTTTTTTGGACTACTCGTTTTTCGATATGCGTTGTTGTCCAGAATAAATCTGGTGCAAATTATCAATACAAAGATTAAGACATTATTTTAAGATTCAGCATTAAATACAAAAAATCAGCGCCACTAAATGAGGACGCTGATGGATTGAATATCAATACGAAATTAAGAAAAGGGAATTATCGGAAATATCGCTCGAAGGTTGTTTTGGTGGTAATACCTATCGGACCTTCATATATGCCTCCGATATTTCCCATATCCTCTACCAAAACCTCTATTGTATTGGGCCCATCCTTTTTTAGCAGGTCGAGTGGAATAGTGTACACCCGTAGTTCGTCAAATGATTCACTACGCCCAAAGGGTTTACCATCACGGGTTTTCCCAATGAGCTTTCCGTTGAGATAGGTTTTATCAAAGTCATCAATTTTTCCGAGGATGAGTACCAATTCTTCTTTTCCGATGAGACTTGAACTTATTGTGAAGGATCGTTTGTACCATGCGAATCCATCATAATGTTGATATCCTTCATGCTCCCAGGGTGATGGAACCATCATTTTTTTCCATTCTTTAGTATCGGTGATAGGTTGCGAATCGCGCGATGTTCTAAAATACCAGAGGCCTTTTAAATCAACGAGCATTCTGTTTTTTGCTGCTCGATAAATGCCGAGCCTGCCGTCAATGATGCCACCACCTAGTGTTACATCAAAAACGCGAATGGCAATGGTGTTTTCTCCTTTAAAATCAATAACCTCATTGGGAATAGAATATTTGCGCTCTGTATTATAGGATGTTTTGAAATGAGGAGGCATTGATCCTGAAAAACCAATTAGTGTACCATTAATGTAAACCTCATCTGTGTCGTCAATAAAACCCACGTTTAGATAATAGTTGTCATCTTTTGTTAATTGCCGGCCATCAAACTTTTTTCTATACCAGGCAAACCCATCGTACCCGTTAAAACCCTCATCCTCCCATGATGATGGTGTCTGTATAACTTCCCAACCAGAATCATTAAATTTTGCAGCAGACCAGGCTGGCTTGTCGCCAATTTGGAATTTCCAATTGCCATTTAATTCAATGACCTGGGCTGTCCCCACTATACTAATAAGAGTGAACGCCAGGGTAGAGTATAGAATAGGTTTCAACAAGGTTAGGTTTGATTTAAAACTTAAAAATACAAATGTTTGGATGCGGGTGAGCAACCTTTTAGAATTGCATCACCCTAACCCAAAACAAAACTTATCGTGACGCAACAGCTGGATAGGTATATGTTGTCTTCTCCAATTGAGCTGTCCATTTGCCAGATTTTGACGGCATCATTTTGTATATAACTAATAACTCGGGGCTTTCTATCTCAATCCAAAATGCATTGCCACTCATGGTTTCAACATTGTAGTTCTTCATGAAGCCACCAACAAAGTCTTTTCCTTTAATAATGTCTTTCTTAACCAACCCATTCGCTCCCAGAAAACGTACTTCTACCGATTGGCTAGTGTTGTAGGCATAAATAACTTTCAACTGATCGTGTTGGATTGTTGGCACCACTTTAACAGCGGGCTGTTCTTGTGTTTGTGCGTGAGAGGTGCTTAAGGTGAATGTGGCAATGATGGCAATGGCCACTCCGAAGATGATTGTCTTTGTTTTCATGGTATTTAAATTTTTAGCGTTTTGCATTGTTGAATTACAATACAATTAACGGTGCCTTTAGAAGGGAGATGTCACCGTGCGGTAAAGGTTTGTAACAAGATGTAACAGGATTCGATAATCAAGGATTATCGCTCAATCAGAGCACCAATTTGTAACCTGTGCCATGAACAGTAAGAATAACCTTGGGTTGGTTTGGATTTATTTCCACCTTTTGGCGCAGGCGCACAACAAAGTTATCAACTGTGCGGGTTGTGGGCTGCTCATCGTACCCCCAAACTTTTTTCAGGAGATCGTATCGGCTAACAACTTGATTTTTGTTTTGATGTAAATACAACAGAATTTCAAACTCTTTATGCGACAATTTTATTTCGCCACCATTCTCCTCAGCATAGAAAGCATTGAAGTCCACTTTTAATCTGCCGATGGTGATAGCGATGTTTTCTTTATTTACTACAATTTGACTTCTTCGCAGTATCGCTTTGATTCTGGCTAACAACTCGCGTACACTGAAAGGCTTGGTGATGTAATCATCGGCACCGAATTCAAGCCCTAAAATTTTATCGATCTCTTCCCCTCGTGCAGTCAGTAGAATGATGGGAGCTGAAATGCCTGCAGCGCGTGTTGCTTTACATACATCAAAACCGGAAAGTTTCGGAAGCATTACATCGAGCAATATTAAATCATACTGATTTGATTTGATTTTTAATAGTCCCGCTTCGCCATCACTCGCCACATCTACGGTATACGATTCTAACTCCAGGTTATCTTTCAGTCCCAATTGCATGGCAGGCTCGTCTTCTATAACTAAGATGTTTGGCATTTTTTTATCGGGCTAGGGGAAAGTGAACGATAAATGTTGATCCTTGTCCTACCGCACTTGTAACGGAAATTTTTCCATTCTGTTTCTCGATGAGTTGCTTGACCAGAGAAAGTCCAAGACCTGTGCCCTGACTTTTTGCAAGATCACCGCTGGACACGCGATAGAATTTATCGAAGATGTGATTCTGGTCAGCCTTCCTTATACCTACGCCATGGTCTCTGATGTAAATCAGCCCAGCATTTTCCTGAGTCTCCAGCGAAATCTCAATTCTCTTCTTTTCGGCACTATACTTAATAGCATTGTCAATAAGGTTAATGATAATTTCAATAAGCGCTTCCTTATCGGCCTTTACATATAAATCTGCGCTCTGGTGAAAGGAATATTCAAAACCTTTATTTTTTAAATGAAAGTCATACGTCTTAAGAACTTCGCTAATCTCTTGATTCAGTAATACTGTTTCAATATGCAATGTTTTCTTTCCGGCTTCTGTTTGACTAAAATTCAAAATCTTATTGACAATGCCTGAAAGCCGGTGTGCCTCTTTGTTGATGATGGTGTAGTACTCCTGTTTTTTTTCTTCTGATTTTGCTCTGCCCATCTCCAGTGTTTCTGCAAACATACTGATGAGTGCTAACGGTGTTCTGATTTCGTGCGAAACATTTGAAACGAAGTCAGACTTATTTTGAGCAAGTTGAACTTCTCTTTTTACACTTCTGAAGGCAAGGAGCAAAGCCACAATCAGCACAACGTCTAAGCCGATCAATAAAGTTAAGTTCGTGTTGGTTCGTTCGCGCACGAGTTGTTTGAGAGAAGTTCCCTTCCTGCGGATACCCAAAGAATAGTCGGGGAAAATCCAGAGGTCCTTGGCGAGCACAGAAGTATTTACAGAAACCGTGTCATTGATCTGCGTGGAATAAATTGGAGTATTTGAACTTTTGTTAAAAACGGACAGAATGAACTGATCCTTCGAAACGGTTTGAAGCCGGGGACCAACAATATCTTCTATAAAAATTTGAGGATTAATAAGAAGGCCAGCGATTTGCAAATGTTGTGGACCTTCTATAACGAATGTCAGCATTTGAAAATATTCTACATGTTTCAGATTGTGCTTAATAACTTCTGTTTTTCGAAAACCACTCTTCTTGTATTTTATTAGTTGCTGTAACGTTAAAGTATTTTGCTGAAGACTTTCCTGAATCGAAGAATAAAGTGAATCGGTCTGTGTGCTATCCAATGAGAAGATATGAATGTTTGATTTTTCATTCAATGTATCTACTATAAAAGCCAGATGAATAGAGGAGTTCAGCATCAGTAAATTATGAAGAGCTGAAGAGTTTTTATTTTCCTTTATGTTATTTCCTAATTCGATTTTCGAAACCCAGCTATTTACGGCATCGTCTGAATATTGGTTAACCGAGAATAGAATAGCTTCTAGCTGTTTCTGATATATATCTTCGATCATTTCTTCATCCTTGTTCAACGAAGAAATTTCATATACCGAAAAGAATAAAGCCGGAATCAGGAAGATCACCGTGAGGATGATGGCAATTCTTTTGGTTGGGTTCATAAATTCGTATAGGTATTGTTAAAGCTTACCAACTTTGATTTCGAATCAGTTTAACTTCTGGCAAATAACAAACAATCCTTATCATGAAGCATAGTCGCTTTTTGTTTGGTAAGAAAACGAATAATGTATTGTAGTTGTTGTTATGCGTCCGGAAAGTACCAACCGTAAAAAAAATAATCTCTCGTAAGAAATTAAATGGAAAATGAAGGTGACAGTTCTCAATTGATCGAAGGCGGATCAATCATAATATGTGCCCGATGCGTTCCCGGGTCCATGATCCACGGCATACCTGGTGCTTCGGGTTTCGTAGGAAGCCCGGTGCTGGCAGCCGTTGCCCATGGAATGTAAACGACATATCTGAAACTGCCTTTTGTTACTTCACCAGTGCTAGCGTTGTAGGCTTCAGCAGGAGCAGAGTACACTTGTAAATTTGATGCTTGCTTAGGCATCACTAATTTCCCTGACTTTGCTTCTGCTTCACGGATGTCAAATATTTCCTGAAAGGATTTTTCGGCAGCTTTCAACTCTCGGCCACGCGCCATAAACGGATCAAGATCTTTATGATAACACGAAACGCTCAAGCCATTCTGTTTGGGATTATCTGCGAGGCAAATCAATTCATTGCTACCTTTTCTAAGTACAACAAATTCACCTTTGGCATCGTATCCATAAACCATTGCACCTTCACGCTTGTCTTCCGGAGCAGCAAGCAGGGCAGTCTTAATTTGTACATCAGTAGATGAAATTTGAGCCCACACCATTTGTGTGCTGGTCAGTGTGAAAATGAATAAGCATAAATACTTCATATCGTTACGTTTAAGATTTTAATCATTTCTTTTTTCTGCTCTATTTTTTTTTGCTGTCTTTTTAGGAGCGTTAGCTTGAGTGATCGCTTTGATGCGGAGATAAATTTGATAATGGATATTCCATTTTGAATTTGCTTTTGATCTTTCAAGAAATAATTTACGCAGAAGAGAATCCTTGCGTGTGTGCTACATTAAAATTAGCGCTATAAATCGAATAACCTTTTAAAGAACCCTTTCTTTTTTTTCTCCTTCTCTCCGAAAGTTCGTGTTGAGTCTTTGTCTTTCTTGCCAAAAATTTTCTTTAGGAAGTTCTTGTCCGATTTGTAGAGATCACAGGAAAGTTTGTCCTCGAGTTTGGACGATAGTTCAGGGAAATGAGCCTGACTTAACTGAGTGAGTTCGTTATCAGTATTTACCTGCTGAAAGAAATTAGCTACGATAGGCAATGCAGTTGCTGCTCCTTGTCCCAGAGAGGTTGCACGAAACCGAATCCGTGGATCATCAGCGCCTACCCAGGATCCAACAACTAATTTTGGCGTCATCACAATAAACCATCCATCGGCATTGGATTGTGTTGTTCCGGTTTTGCCTGCCATGTCATTTGCAATATTGTACCTTGATCGCATGCTGGCACCTGTGCCTTCATTTACAACCCGCTTTAACATGTGCACTAACATTTGAGCATTATCTTCTGACAACACTTGTTCACCTGTTGCTGATTTGAAATTTTCAAGAACTACATTATTCCGAGAAGCAATGGAGGTTAAGTAATAAGGTTTAACAGAGTGCCCGTTGTTTGCGATAGCTGAATAAGCTGTAACCATTTCTGTCATTGAAATACTTGGAGTGCCAAGCGCCAAAGAAGGTACCGGTTCTAAATCACTTGTGATTCCCATTCTTTTAGCTAATGCTATTGTATTATTAATACCAGCACTCTCGAGTGTATGAACAGCAACCGTATTTACCGAATACGTTAATGCTCCTTCCATGGAATACTTCAAATCATAATTCTCTTCCGTATTTAAAGGTGTCCATTCTTCAGCACCTTCGTATGTTGTTTTTTCTGCGGAAATAAAATCACATGGCTTTTCACCTTGTTGTAATGCAGCAGCATAAACAATTGGCTTGATAGTAGAACCTACTTGCCGCTTCGTGCTTTCTCTTACGTGATCGAACTGAAAGTAATGATGGTTAATTCCACCAACCCAAACACGAATAGCGCCTTGTTGTGGATCCATCGCTAATACTCCGGCATTCAAAAATTTTAAGTAATGCTTGATGGAATCAATGGAGCTCATCTCCATTTCTTTTTCGCCTTGCCAGGTAAATACATTCATTAGTGATGACTTCTTCATCTCCTCAAGAATTTCAGAATGAGTTAATCCTGATTGTTGTAAACTCGTATACCGATCTGATTTCTTAATCGCGTCTTCCAGCACATTCGGTTGACTACGCCATGGATCAGTTTTCCCCCAATGTTTCAAGAATCGATCTTGTAACAACGTCATTTGTTTTGCTGTCGCTTGTTCTGCATAGTGTTGTAATCGTGAATCGATTGTAGTGTATATTTTTAATCCGTCTGTGTAAAGATTAAAAGGTTCACCTTTTTCATTTGTATGATCGCGACACCAAGCCAACAATTCACTTCGAAGGTATTCCCTAAAATAGGGAGCTAATCCCGAGTGATGTGTAATCTTATTGTAGAGAACGATTAAAGGTAATGCCTTTAATGAATCTGCTGTTGATGATTTCAGTTTACTATATTTTTCCATTTGTGAGAGCACAACATTTCTTCGTTCTTTTGATCGATCCGGAAAAATGCGCGGATTGTATGAATGCGTTGCTTTCAGCATACCGATTAACACGGCACCTTGATCAGCATAAAGTTCTTTCGTTGATTTCGAAAAGAAACGTTGAGATGCTGATTCAATTCCAAACGTATTATCTCCAAATGGAACAGTGTTGAGGTATAATGCCAGTAATGTATTCTTATCATAAACATTCTCTAATCGCGAAGCAATAATCATCTCCCGCATCTTATTGATGACTAGGGAAAACATCCAATAGTTCTTGCGCGGATATAAATTCTTTACGAGTTGTTGCGTTAATGTACTTCCGCCTCCGGAAGCATCATTCTGAAGCAAAAGACTTTTTATCAAAACTCGTGCAAGACTCCGATAGTCAATTCCATTGTGATCGTAGAACCGAATATCTTCTGTTGCTAATAAAGCATTTACAACATGAGAGGGAATTTGATCATATCGTACATCAGATCGTTCCTGGATAAAATATCGACCCAAAAGAACGCTATCAACACTATATATTTCTGAAGCGACCGGGTTTTCTACAAGTCTGAGTTCTTCACGATCTGGAACATTACCTAGTGCTCCACTCCATACCATGAGAAAAAGAAATAGAATGGAGGTAAATATCACGCCTCCTACTAATCCGCAGGCAATAAATATTTTTTTTACTATCGATTGCCTTTTAAAGAAGACCAGAAAGTGTTGACTGGATGCAATTATTTTCTGAAAGAGTTTATTAACCATGCTTATGTTTCAGTACTACCAAAACGCAAGTACGATTAATTTTTTTTAATATGAATCAATTCACCTTCAATAGGTAGGCTAACACGATCAACGAGCTAGAGAGAAGATTTGTGTCTATGCCTATCTAAAGGCATAACTCATACCAAGTCGAATGGTATAAGCTTGTTCAAAGAATACATCTGTAACTTCACTTGAACTTTGTTGTCTAATGGGAAGAGAAGGATTGTTGACATGAGTTTCTTTATTTTGGAGATCGTATAGCTTAAGCGGAATGTTTAAATCCAGGACAATTTTATCTGTAATATTGAAATTGATTCGTGGTATAACATTAACAGAAGCTCCATATAATTGGACGAATGAATAATAGACATTAGCTACTGTTGGCTCATACTCTGTTTTGGTGTAATATGGATTTACACCTAGTCCTAAATTAAATACCATTTTTTTCGATCGATTAAACAATGCCTTACTTAATTCATAGCGAAATGAATATGTAGAGATCGTGCTTTTCATTCTATCATCTTCCTTAAAGGAATAGTCTAATGGCAGTTTTACTTTATAAATTGATTTTGACAGTTCAGGGATTAGGAATTCAATCTCATGGGTAAGGTTCTTACTGGTATTAATAACGAAAGCAAGTGATATTCTGGTAAAGTTTAAGACGTTTGAGTTTCTTGTCGAATTGGTTTGAGAGTTGTAATAGCTGACGTTAAAGTAATCTGTGTTTTGATACACCTTTGCCTGGAAGCTTCTTTGTGCTAAAGAGCCGATAGCGAACATTAAAAATGATGAGAGTAATAGATAATTTTTCATAGCAGGTTTTTGGTTTGGGGCTAACGCCTGCTGATAGAACGCAGTTTTTTTTGAAAAAGTATGAATGGTTTTCTAACGTATAGATATCGCTTTAATAAATAACCCCTACAATTTCTTCAAACTCAAATAATAATCGCGCTGCTTTTTAGTTAGATGTTCAATGGCGTAGCGCAACATTGTGCGGGGCATCGTGGCGGCATACTTATCCAGAAAGCTGATTAATTTTTTAGGATCTTTTTTTCCTGCTTCACGAACCCATCCGCCTGCAGCTTTCTGGATTAAATCGTGTTTGTCGTTTACCAAGAGCTCGGCAATCTTAAATGTGTCTTCGATCTCACCCTGTCTGATAAAAAAGTATGTACTAACGATGGAGGTTCTGCGCTCCCTTACATTTTTTGATTTTGCCAGCTTGTATAAAATGTTTCGGGGTTGATCAAACAAATAACCTCCCACTACATAAGGAGCTGATCGGTCAACCAAATCCCAATTGTTAATTCGGTCATGACGATTCAGGTATAGATCAAACAATTCCTTCCTTCGACTTGCTGATGTTTTTTTATTGCGAGCCTGAAAATCCATAATACTAACAGCACCTGTACGGACTTCGTGAACAGGACTTTCCAAAAGCTTTTCAATTTCAGAGAGCTCCATGTTCATAAATTCTTTGGCTAATGCAAACACCTGTCCCATGCGTACGCCCATGAACTTCTCACCTTCACTGTATTCGCCATCAGCTGATTTGAAATAGCGTTGAATCTTCTCAAGCTCTGCAGCCGATTGGTAGGTATTTAATCGCGTAATAAATTGTTTAGCATCTAACCCATCTGAAGCATTGGCTATCTTCTTTGCTGGTGTAAGGCGCTTCTTCTTGACTGGTGTTTTTATTTTTGCGCTTTTTGCCATATCAATATTTCTTTTTTGTTAAGGCCTTTGTTTCATTTTCTTTTGCGCGTGCCTTCACTATTTTTTTTACAAGTGCTGTAGGTAATTTTGCGCCAGGAAGAAAATGAAGAGTCATTCCGGAAACCGTTACTCCTTTAAGTTCGTCTTTCAATTCTTTTGTTAGCGTGGAACTCATGGTATACAGACTGCAGTATTTTTTATTTACTCCAATACCTACCAACATGTAATGATGCTTAAAGCTTGGCACCTGATAGCTGATCAATTCTTCAGCCTTCGGAACAACTGATTTTATAATAGCACGAAGTTCTTCCAATGTGTCTCTGAATATCTCCGGCTGCATGGCAATGTAATCGCCTATATTAAGGGGTGTGCTGAGGTTGGATCGTGACATGATTTTTGAATATTGATGATCACTCGGTTTTATTATTTTCCATCGTATGCTTTCTGAAGGATGCCGATTTCTATTTTCGTCATTTTAAGCATAGCCGTCATTACCCGCTTCGATTTCTCCGGATCTTTGCCAGACATTAACTTACCTAATTTAGTAGGTACAACTTGCCAGGACAAACCAAATTTATCTTTCAACCATCCACATTGCGATTTTTGTCCGCCTTCAGAAAGTTTCTCCCAAAACGTATCCACCTCTTTTTGCGTCTTGCAGTTGATCACGAATGAAACGGCTTCTGTGAATTTAAATAATGGACCGCCATTCAGTGCAATGAACTCTTGCCCTTCCAACTCAAAACTTGCCGTCATCACTGAACCTTTTGGTCCTGGGCCTGCCTCTCCATAGCGAGAAACTGACTTAACTTTAGCACTCTTAAAAATAGACGTGTAGAAGTTCATGGCTTCTTCAGCATTTCCATCGAACCATAGGAAAGGTGTTATTTTTTGCATCTTCTTTTTGTTTGATTTTTATCATTGCATTTGAACGGTATAACTTCAAACGCTTGATAGATCAAAGCTAATGTCATCATTCAGAAATCGCATAGGCTAAAGACGTCAAACTAGCGGGTTGATTGCGACAACATGGATTATTTTATTGTTGACTTTCAATTCCTCCAATCAACTCCGCAATGATTCTTACCAATTTTTTTTTATTGGATTTAACTTCCTTCATACTTTCAAAATATGCCATACGCCTGTCTTTGTAATCACCTTCCAATAATTCTGATTTTATTTTCACTATGAAGGGATGATGGAATACGAGTAGAAGTTTATCGCCATTGGGTGATCCTGGTCTTGCCGGACCAAACGTTACCATGTCATGAATGTAATAGTAACTTGGTGCATTCCATTTTATGCGCTCACCAATTCTTTTGTCAACACCTTTTATGATTTTTCTAAGCTCTTCCATTTCATCTTTCAACGGATGCATCAAAGCTTTCATGTAGCTAGTCACCTGTTCTTCATCTGAAGGTTTAGAGGATTTTTTTTTAGGTGCTTCAGCTTTTTTCGTTGCCATGATTTCTATGAAATTAGAAAAGTTGAGTCGTGTACTTCGATCGATAAATAAGAGAGTAAGAAATTCTAAGTTAAATGTCGCTATTCACTTATGCAATGTAGTGATCTTGAATTAATGGGATTTCTTTGTTTGGACACAACGAAGAGATCAGATTGAATAAGCGCAAAAAAATAGCAGAGCTCACGAGCTCTGCTATACCCAACTATAACCATAGAAATGAATTACTTTAACTTCATTATTTTACAAGTCCCTGCGGCTTTACCATTTTGGAGATGAACAATGTATTGACCTGACGGAAGATTAGGAATTTTTAAAGACACCGAACCACTTGCAGAATGATCTACTTTAAATTCAGTGAGGCGTTGACCTAGAAAATTCGCAATCTCAATTTTACCATTATCCATAAGCTCTTGAGTAAGTTGGATAGATACTTCATCTACGAACGGATTGGGATAACATGAAAGAGAAATCTTTTTATTGTCCTCCGGAATTCCCGTTACTTCATCGTCACCAACACCTCTGTCGCCAGTAGAGAAATAGACGGGCCACGATGTTAAATTATACAAACCGGTAACAACTCCATTCGAAGAAATCTTATCGCTGTTTAATGTAACATAACCTGTTTGAGTGTTTCCTGCTCCATTGTCGCTAGTGAAAGCCACACGTGTGTCTCCTTTGTTATACGATGGCCAGCCCAATGAATTGTTTGTAGCAATAAAATCGGTTTCATTGGTTTCGATGTTTGTACCTAAAATGGCATACTCTCCAGTTCCTGAATCAATGTAATCGAAGGCAATAATGTTGGGATTGTTCTTAGCGAAAGACGGATTGCCAATGCTTACGTCATCCGGCAAACTTGAAAATAATTTAGAAACTTCACCATCCGAAAAATCTCCGGCTTCAATATCCCAGACATGAATAAAATTTACATCCCAGTACTCAATGTCAGCACCGCTGCTGTTGGCAAGACTGTTAAAAGCATCATACACCAGATATTCGCCTGTGTAATCCCATTCCAGCGCATCGGCATACAACGGCCCGGCAGAAGTAATACCTTCGGTAAAAGTTGGATTATATAATTCAAAGGATCCCCAGGTCTCTGATGTAAAATCATAAACGTGAATCGATTTATCGTGACTGGTGGTTACAGCGGCCATCCGATTTCCTCCCTTTGAAATTACTACGTTAGACCAAATCGGATCATTTTGAAGAACAAATTCACTGAGTGTTTCATTCGGATCGGTTATGATCACATGGATGGTATTATCTCCTGCCACGAATACAGCAGCGCTTCCATCATCGGTTACACTTGGTCTGCTGTTAAAGATAGTTTGGGATAAAGGTGTCTCTCCTGCAGCAGATGTTCTGTATAAAGAATTCAGATCAGCAGGGTCAGTACTATAGACCAATATAAATTCAGATCCGGGATTTGTCGGTAAACTTTCACTGTAATCACCACCTTGTCCGTTACCAATACCCACTGCATCAAACGCTGCTCCTGCCTGTGTAACCTCAGTAGAAGCTGCTCCATATAAATCTCCTGCAGCTTTAATGACAGCTAGTCTGAGATCAATAAATTGAGATGACTTTGTAAGATAATCGTCTAACGCTTTGTAGAAAACGGCTGCAGCTTTATCGCGCGTGATGGCTTCAGCATATAAGAAGAAAGCGTGATTCGGAATTCCACTGTTTATATGTACGCCACCATTATCCTCTGAGCCCGTGTACTTTTCATTCATATTGCTCGGTTGAAATCCTGGACTGCTTAAATCCGAACCTCCATTGTGTGGATCAGATAATGAGCGCAACGCTCCAGATGGAAATGCTGAAAGCTTTACAATGTCTTCGCCTATCAGCCAATTATCAGGATCCATCATCGTACCAAAAATGTCTGCCATGGATTCGTTAATCGCGCCCGACTCTCCCTGATATTCAAGGTTAGCCGTGTTCTGCACAACACCATGTGTCATCTCATGTCCTGCAACATCTGTGGAACCTGCAAGTTTCTTGAATGCAACATTTCCGTTTCCATAGAACATGGCTTTTCCATTCCAGTATGCATTATCAAGTGCAGTTCCATCTTCATCGGGTGTATTGATGATTGAAATAATTGTACCACCCTCTCCATCAATAGAATTGCGATTATGTTTTGTTCGGTAGTAATCATACGCAACACCGGCATTAAAGTGAGCCGACACGGCTGTTGCGTTTGTCCACGTATTGTTGGTTGATGTTACATGCTTGAAAGATTGATTGTTTCCAAAAGTGTTGTTTAGGTCGATGGTGAAAATTCCACCAATAGGGTCATCGGGAAGTGTTGAGTTGGCGGCACTATACATGGGGCGTGATGCATCAATCATGAAATAATTTGTGCCGATTTGATAGGTATTAATACTACGTAAGGCTCCATTTAAATCACTGACATTTGTTGCGGTACGCGGACCATCAACAAAGCAGGTGCTGTTAAAATGATGTAATACATTACCGGTTTGGGCATCGATAAAATATTCCCAGCGTGCTTGCACAGAAGGGCAATAAACGATGTGATATGCCAGTGTAGGTATTCGAACCAATCCTTTACTTTCATAAATACAAAGCGTGACTTTTGGTTCTGCATGTTCTACTAATTTCTTTTCCAGTGAAGTAAGTTCGCGAAGCGATGAAATTTTTGTGAGATCCGTTCTCACCCGATCGATCGCTGAATGATCGGAAATGGAGGGCTTAATATTAATATCGTTTGAGAGGTTAAGATACTTTCCATTGAATGCCTCACCTTCACCTGATATATTCAAGTGCACCGCCACCTCAGCTCCATAAACCGGAATGCCTTTGTAGAATTGTTGCAGGCGTATGTGTGTACGATTATTGTTGTCAGTTTTAGAATGGTGAATACTAAAATTTTCTTCCGGATGATCCATCTTCAATAATGGTTGCAACTCCTTTAGGTAATCAACACATCCAACACGAAAATCTTTACGAGCTGACGATGGAGCAGAAGTTGCATCTCGCTTCGTTTCAATAAAGGATGGCAATGCGTTTTCATCGGTTTGTAAAATACGATGATTATGGATCAAGGGATTAAAAATTCTTTTCTGTGATAATCTTCCGGAAGTATTGCTACGCCCTTTAGCAGGTGAAGAAGCATGTTTAATTTGCTTCGCGTGTAATGAGAAAGTATTTATTGAAACATTTTTCTTTTTCTTGGAATCGAAAGTCTGTTGTGCTTGAAGATTTCCGCAAGCGATGAGTAAAAGAAAAAATAGAATAACATGAGTATATGTATTTTTCATATCGAGAGGGTTTTCAATGAAGAATTTATTTGATTGGTTTAAAGCGCAGGGCACTTATTGCTGTGTTAATTTCCTGATAGAGTTTTTGAATGGATTCAGGAATTGGATGCTCCGCATCGCCCCAGGTTACCTTACGGTCTTTAGAATTTTCATTATAACCAAAGAAATAATAAAGATTTCCGGGATGATTGAATTGTTCATTTGATTGTGTCTGTTCTGCAACAGATTGAATATACTTTAGCGCATGAGCCTTCTTTATCTTGCTGCATTCCGTATACTTTATTTCACCAATACCTTTTCCTTTAAAGACTTTGCCAGATGAAGTGATTTTATAAACAGTAGAGGTTCCGGCAAAACCGCCACCGCTTCCGATCGTGATATTTTTTTCCTGCGCATTCGATACAACGGAAAGGAAAAAAGAGAGAATTAAGAGAGTATAAGATAATTTCATATAGAGGGTTTGATTATACCGAAGTTAGTTTATTTCAGAAGTCCAATTCAATTTATTTTTCTTTCGTGCCCTTTATCAGCAGCTATGTTTTTTGCTTAAAATCCAATGTGAAAGTAACACGCTTAATTGTTGCAGGCCATCCCCTTTTTAGAGGATTTTCAGAAATAGTATGAACGGCATACCAAAAACTGAGTATTCTGATTAATAATCATAATTAAAAAACAATACTCTATTAATATAGCCGACAGAATGGAATTGACAGATGGATGGAAATGATTCTTTTATCTTTGTTGCGCAACATGAAAATTGAACCTTAAATCTTAAAACTCCTTTCAAGAAGTGAACCTATATTTTTTATTTCTCTTTATCCTTTTCATGAGCCACGTTTCGTGTCTGGCGCAATCATCGGGATCACTTTCATTGGGCATTCGAAAATTATCCTTACCACCAACGGATGCTGACAGCAATTATATAGTGCGATATACAAAGCAGAATGATATTCGGTTTTTGTATGGTGGTGAAGGAACAAGTTTAGGCTTTGGTTCGAAGTATGAAGGAAATCACATTAGTACATCTCTTTACAATAATGTAAACGATCTGATCGGGATGGGACTTACCTACAAAATTATTGATGCTGACATCAGCTTCTCATTGCCTAAAACAAGATTGCTGGAAGAAGACAGAGAAAACCTGGAGCAGTTTCGACTTGCATTAAGTTATACAGGAAGGAAACTTGCCTTTCGTGGATATTTCACCAAGAGTACAGGAATGATTTCAGAAGATGAAAACGGGGAATTTGAATCGCAGCCCGATGTAAAGCTGTTAAAATTTGCTGTGCAGGTTACGTATAACTTTAATGAAAAGAAATACTCTTATCGCGCGGCTAATTTTCAAAATGAATTGCAGAAGAAAACGGCCGGATCATTCCTGGTTCGACTCGAACCATTTTATCGATATCTCGAAGCTCCAACAAGACTGGTTCCTCAAGATCGGGATTTGATATCCACCTATGGTAATCAGGCTGGTTTGCAATACGTAGGTGCTCCGGGTTTATTGTTAATGCCGGGCTATGGAATTAATGTTGCTCTATTGCAGGGTAAATTTTTTATCTCTCCTGTAGTACTACTTGGGCCTGGGTTGGCGGTCAATACCTATCGAAGCGAGAAAGGAAAAAATACTTCACTGAATTTTGAGTGGAGCGCAGCTGCGGCAATCAATGTTGGGTATAACGGTGAGACCATGTATGGTACGTTAAGAGCAGCATATGATACGTATTACACTTCTCTCAATCCATCGTATCTGACTACGACCAATCTAAAAATTAGTATTACGCTGGGTTATCGCTTTCGTGATCTGGAAAAATTTATCCCTACTTCCTTCCTTAAATAGATTAAGTAGAGTATCACGTTGTCACATTCACGGAGATCTTTCCAGTTGCATGTGCATTAAGGACAAGGGCGGCACAAATTATAATGATATTTTTCATGATGTATTGTCCCACAAGGGTAAAGGCATAGGGTGATGTTGTAAGCGAAAGATCTACGAAAAAGAATAATGGAATAAAGGTACATACCATATGGAGCAGAAGCATAAAGAAAACGTATTGCCTCCAGATGCCAGCGAGTAGAAATACTCCCAATACGGTTTCCCAAATTGCTAATAGAAGAATGGATGTAGTGCTCGAGAATAAACCGAACGTAATAAGATCTATTGTGTCTTTCGCCAATTGATCCGCTGGACTAAGTTTTGGAAAAAACTTCAACGCTCCAAACCAGACATAAATAATTCCGATACTGATGCGCAGCAAGTTCAGCGCATGATGATTAATCCAGTTGTTAATTTTCTTGTTCATAGCACTCCATAATGGGAAGTGATAAAACTAATTTCTTAACAATGGCAATGCTATGATTTAAATCAGCTTTTGAATTTTATTTTAGTCTAAGGCAATTAAAGATTTTGCTGATGCTTACTCTTCTTTAGTGGTAAGAAAAATCATTTGCCCGTAATGACCAGATAGATGATTGGTTCTGTTCATGAGCAAATTTAATTTATTACGATGCGGTTCTTTTTTAAAATCTTCTTCTGAAACAGCATTGTGTTTTTTAAACCAATCGTCTGCACTCATTTTAGCAAAGTGTGATGACAGCGTATCATTTATCGCTTTCCAATTCTCTCTTACTTGTTTGATGGAAGGTTTTGGAATTCCTGACTTATCAGGATTCTTGATAAAAATGTTTTCTAATTCGGGATATAACGTATTACCTAAACCCAACAGTGGTAGCATGGCATCATGAACGGCAGCGAGATGTCCCAGCAAATAGAGACCACTGTTCCGACCCGAAGAGACTTCGTTTTGTAACTTTTCGTCTGTAAGACTTTCAGCTAATTTATTTGTTCTGCTGATGTAAATATTCCAGGCATCCAAAGCCATTTTAACGAAGAGTTCATTTTGTGTTTGCATTGTATAAATATTGGTCGGTTCTTGTTATCAATTAATAGTCTGAATAATCAGTCGGTGCTAATAACATGATATCAGCTTTTGAAACCGTGTTCTTATATTCTTCGATGGTGATGAGTTTTTTCCATTGAGCATCATCTACAAAAGCTTTCCAATGTTGATCCCGGCTGGCGCGATTTTCAAATGTTGTCATATAAATAAGATTTGGCATTCTGCCGCCCGCTAATACCTCTGCATAAAACACGGCATTAAATTGAAGACGTTTGAATAATCCAATCTCATCACCTGTGTTAAACATCTTTACTTTGCTCCAATACAATTTTTCGGTTGGCCCTTCATAGCTACGCAACTCATAAATGCGTTCACTTTTTGGTCCTGTAAGCTTTGGCGTTTCCATCATTGGCATATTGGCAAAGGCACGCATTAATATAGTTTCCATTCTTTCGTACGGTGCTTCATTATATTTTGAATTGAGGTAAGTGGCACCATCCGTTAGTAACTTGGGATCAATCGTGAGATCGGCAGTGATTTTGTTGAACTCTTCCAGCGATTGAAAAGCCGTTAATACATAAATTGCTTTTCCATACGCTACTGTGTCAGATGCAACAGGTTTAAACACACCAACTTTATTTTTTCCCGCGCGATGTAAAGCCGGCAGATAGGCTTGCTTAAGGTATTGATCAATCTTTTCCTCCTGTGCTTTATCTTTTATACGGTATACAATAAGTGAATAAAATTCAAGCTTCGGACTTTTAGCAAACCCGCTTTGAATGAGTATGAGCAAAAGCAAGACGGAAAGAAGAGTTGTTTTAATATGGCGCATGGCTTTGATTTTATGTTGAACACGGAACACGAAAGATAGTTCAATCTCATATCAGATTCGGTAAATTCCATACTCAGTTTTTACAATCAGACAAAAATTTCAACCGCTCATAAAAATTCTTTCCTAATTGTGAAAAGGGGCAGCAAGAATGTGTAAATTAAAATTTCTACACCAACCCTCCGAATCATGCGCTCCTATCTAATCGTTCTTTGCTTCCTAATATTCAATATTTCGCAAGCACAACAAAACCCTGTTGGCATATTTGATGATCATCTTGATATCGGTAATCCTAAAATTGCGGGCACTACTGAGTATGATGCAACAACACAAACGTATACCATAAAAGGTGCGGGAGCCAACGTCTGGTTTGGTCGTGACGAACTTCAATACGCATACAAAAAAATAAAAGGTGATTTTCTGCTCACAGCCAATTTTGAACTTGTGGGACAAGGTGTGGAGGCGCATCGCAAAGTGGGTTGGATGGTACGAGCCAATGCCGAGCCCGAGTCAGCGCATTATAGCACCGCGCTCCATGGCGATGGCCTGACGGTACTTCAATGGCGCATGATGAAAGGCGCGTTTATGCGCGATCCTGAAGATGAAATATTCTCAACAAAGAAGAACTATCAAATCATTCAGCTTCAGCGCATCGGAAAAGTATTAACCATGCGCGCAGCCCATCCAGGAGAGCCACTGCAAATTATTGGCAGCACTAAAATGGAGAATATAGGTGATGAAGTATTAGCTGGATTATACATCTGTTCACACAATGCTGATGCAAAAGAAGAAGCACGGGTATGGAATGTGCGCATTGATAAGCCTGTGCCGGAAGATTATGATGTAAACAAGCTAGGACGTGTTGGTACACGCCTGGAAATCGTAAACGTAGCGGATGGTAAGCGCAAAGTAATTCATGAATCATTCAAAGGTTTTGAGGCACCAAACTTTATGCCCGATGGAAAGAAGCTGTTATACAACGAAGAAGGATCGTTGTATAAAATTCCGGTAGCCGGTGGAGCGGTCGAGAAACTCAACACCGGTTTTGCCAATCGAAACAACAACGATCACGGTATATCATTCGATGGAAAAATGCTGGCCATCAGTCATCATCGCGATGGATTGCCAGGAGGTGGTTCAACAGTTTATGTACTACCGTTGGAAGGCGGCACACCCAAACTGGTTACCGAAAAAACGCCAAGCTATTGGCATGGTTGGGCACCCAGTGGAAAGGAAGTGGCTTACGTTGCGCAACGCGATGGAAAAGTATATGACATTTATAAAATTTCCATCAACGGTGGTGAAGAAATTCAACTCACGCAAAACAAAGGCACGCACGTAGATGGACCGGAGTATTCACCGGATGGAAAATACATTTATTATAATGGAAATCAATCGGGCACCATGCAGATCTGGCGAATGAAACCCGATGGATCAAACAAAGAGCAACTTACCTTTGATGAATACAACGATTGGTTTCCACACATCTCACCCGATGGCAAGTGGATGGTATTCATTTCTTTCCCACCAGACATTGATGTGAATGCTCATCCGTTTTACAAACACGTTATGCTTCGGATGATGCCTGTATCGGGTGGAGCGCCAAAAGTGCTGGCGTATTTATATGGAGGTCAGGGAACGATCAACGTTCCATCGTGGTCACCAGATGGTAAATACATTGCCTTCGTAAGTAATTCAGAGAAGGGTGGTGAATGAAGTACAGCAATTGAAGGGGGTAAACTTCAAGAGTTATGGTATCGAGGAGATTATTTTGCTGAGAATATATCTTTTAGAATTTTTGTGATTGATATGGAATCCTTAGCCCAATAGTATTGACCTCCGGTTGCTAATGCAATTTCGCTATACACTTTATTTGAGAAAACAGTTTTTATCATCATTGGTTTACCGTTGGCATAGTTACTAACTTGAAAGGTTCCGGTTTTCCCAATTCCAATTGTGTAAATTTTAATATTATATTTTTTTGCTAGCTCAATGCATGTTTTGGGTGTTAAGAATCCGATAGTGTTTTCACCATCCCCAATAATTACCAGTTTCTTTGGAAAATTTGATTTGCTTGTGGAATTGATTGATTCCCAAATTGCATTTCCAATGGATGTATGAGGTTTCACTTTTCCAAAATCAATTGAATGGATCATGTCACTTGAGTAACAAGCATCGTTATTTTTTGGATTAAGTTGTATGGCATTTCCACCGAATAGAACTATTCCAATATCACATTTTTTTCTATCAACTAGAAAGCCATTAAGACCTTCAGTAACCGCCTTGAGTCGGTTAGGCTTATAATCCTGAAACAACATTGAATGCGAAACATCAAGTGCAATAATATTATCCTTAACAAAAAGAGCATTGTCTTCTTGTGGGAAAGAGTTTATTAAGGTTTTTGTAACTGAAACGTTTGCTGTTGTTTTAAAATGTGATATTGAATTTATTTCATGATTGTAGGCTGTAAAGATCTTTGGATTCGAAAGATCATATTCACCTTCAGCTTTGAATTTCAGTGAATAGGTAAATGTCTTGCTGGAGTAATAAACGTTATTAATAATAGTATCTGAATTGCTAAGTTCAATCAATTTTGAAGAGACGTTCTCTTGCATAATTTTTGGTGGAGCGATTGGATAGGTAAGTCCACTACCCTTTATAGTGATACTATATCTCACAGGCTCGCCAACGGCTACCCTTTTTGAACTGACGCTGTCATCAACCATAAATTGGCCTACTAATTTGTGGTAGTCAGAGGAAGTAGCAGAAATATTTTGAGGCAGAGATTTGACCGCTATAGTTAATGGTTTTGTGATAACAGTTGTGATTTTTTCAGTTGTTTCTTTTTTGTCATCTACGATTTGTATCAGTTGTAACGTTATAGGCTCAAAAGTTATTGGTTTTGCAATTATAGGGCAATAGCTCGCACTATAAATGGGATAAACATCATATTGTATTTGTCCTATTGTGTCTCTTACTGCTACAATATTCTCAATGTTATTGGAAGCCATCCAGCAGAAGTCTTTATTAAGATTGTTATTTAATATTGTGCTTAACTGTTCATTTAGTTCAAAAAATTGAAGCTTTAACGTATTCTTTTCACTCAAGTAAAATGAGAAATTTACAATGGTACATTCTCCGACATAAATATTTTTATTTGAAGTTGATAAACGTAAAAATATTGACTCATTTTTGGAAAGTTCAATACTATCCATTCTGTTTCGTGTAACCGATTCTTCTTCAGTTGGTGGCTTACTCATCGTCAGAACAAATTCCCACACTTGTTTTTTTTGTTCAGCTCTAGTACTGTCTTGCTTTCGTATTTGTGCT
>JANODK010000028.1:0-2452 GCA_031412655.1 Chryseolinea sp. | reverse complement strand
ATTTCATTTTTTTGTAAGTCAGTGGTGTGAATATTATTTGCTGTGTTACCTTCCAATACTTTGAGTGGTTGGAGTACATACTTTTGAAAGAGAAGATAAATGCCAATCAGAAGAAACGCATTGATCAAGGCCAGAACGATGTAAAGTTGTATCACTGCCTCTTGTCTGGAGGTAACATCATCTTCTAGATCGCTGATTAATTTATCAAACCATCCGGATAGCGAAAGCCATTGAGCTTCCTGATTTACTTTCGCTCGTATGAATTCTACATTTTGTTTATATATAATGGCTGGTTGAATTACATTCCCCAACGAATCAGGATCACTTGCTGCTGGCGTCTCTTCAACTACTTCCTTTTCTGTTAATAACAATGAAGTGCTTTCTTTATAACTCGCCCAGCTTTCCAATAGATTATCATAGGTAATGCGCGCGAGTCGGGATAGGGGTTTTATGAAAACGATTTGGCCATCCACTCGTCCTCCATCAGCCAATGTCTTTAATCGCAAGTCTTGCTGATTGATGCTGGCCATAATTTTTGGAGCTAACTCTTTCTTACCATTCAAATACGCCTGAGTTTGAAATGCTACTTGCACGCTCGAAACTTGTGTGATGCGGGCATAGTCTATTTTTCGTTCGGCTTCGTGGAGGTTTTCGATGGTTGTGCTAATGAGTACAAACTGCGCGATAAAGACCAGCAGCATGGACAGCACAGTAAAAAGGCCAAGTTGCTTTAGTGATCTATTGCGCAAAAAATTCATATTCCCAAATAAAGTAAAATAAGCCGAAAGCCAAAACTGTGTAAGAAAGGAAAGTACATCAATATCGAGTGTTTAGGTTTCAAGACTTGACTTTGAAAAGCTAAAGGGTAGTAAAGCAGATGCAGAACTGGATTTTACCCACTGATGTTTTTCATTGAGCATGACAACAGTGAAGGGTTTTCCTTGTCTTATTTCAAATTCTAGCATTACTTGTCTGCACGCACCGCATGCTGTTGCGGGCGAATGCTCTTTGTGATTCTTCTTATGGGCTACCACTGCGAAGTTCACAATCTTTTTTCCGGAATGAAGCGCTGCAAAAGCATATAACACTACTCGTTCGGCACACATACACAATGGATAAGAAGCATTTTCCTGATTGGCCCCTGTTATAAATGTACCATCATCCAACATAGCAGCAGCGCCCACGTGAAATTTTGAATAAGGCGCATAAGCATGTTCTGTTGCTTCTCGAGCGCGATGAACAAGGTATTTCGATTCTGAATCAAGATCTTCCAAATGATTGAATGTAGCAATGGTCTCCATAAGGTGTAATTTGTTGGTTGAAGGTAACAAAAGTTTGATGGCATCTCTTACTTTTTCAAGCTTTTGGGATTTGTCTTTCTCGACTAGCTTTGCCCTTCTGAAATATCCATTTAACAGACGCAATAGATGAATCGGATTTTAGTTCTCGGTGCGGGACGTTCTTCTTCTTCCCTCATTTCATATCTTCTTGAAAAGGCACATTTGTTTGACGCGCACATTACCATTGGCGATTTTTCGGAAGAGGTTGCCCGTGCGAAGGTTGGGGAAGCAACTCAAGGCACTGCAATACAATTTGATATTCAGAATACATCCGCCAGTCAGGAGGCTATTGCAAAATCAGATGTTGTAATTTCTTTGATGCCGGCACATCTGCATCCGCTCGTGGCGAAGATTTGTCTGGCAGAGAAAAAACATTTGCTGAATGCTAGTTATGTTTCCGATGAAATGAAGTCGTTTGATGAGGAGGCCAAAGCAAAAGGATTACTTTTCTTAAACGAATGTGGACTTGATCCAGGCATTGATCACATGAGTGCTATGCAGGTAATTGATCGCATTAAAGAACGAGGAGGATCACTTACATCATTTGAATCTTTTACGGGTGGACTGATTGCTCCTGAAACCGATCCGGAAAATCCATGGCGATATAAATTTACCTGGAATCCGCGCAACGTGGTGATGGCAGGTCAGGGCACCGCTAAGTTTCTTCAGGATGGAGATTATAAATACATTTCGTACCAACAACTTTTTCAACGTACTACACCCGTTACGGTTCCCGGCTTTGGCAAGTATGAAGGATATGCCAATCGTGACTCGTTAAAATATTTAGAGACGTATGGTTTGCAAAACATCAAGACGATGCAGCGTGGGACCTTGCGCAACGAAGGATATTGCAGTGCATGGAATGTATTGGTTCAATTAGGATGTTGTGATGATACTTACAGTATGGAAGGTGTTGGATCAATGCGCCATGTTGATTTCATTCAATCTTTTTTGGATGACAACACTGTATCCGTACAAGAAAAACTTTGTTCGCTGTTTAAGCTTGCGCCCCATGGTGAAGAGATGAAACGCTTGCGTTGGAGTGATTTATTTTCAGATGAGAAAATTGGATTAGAAACGGGAACACCCGCTCAGGTGTTAGAACATATCCT
>JANODK010000027.1:0-4772 GCA_031412655.1 Chryseolinea sp. | reverse complement strand
TGCCTCAAGCCCTTTTAGAATGGACTTTATAGTCTCAGGTTGTGTAATCTGATTTACTTTTTTATCGAACGATGCACCCTCACTAATCCACCATTGAAGTAATTGCACTTCGGCTGGCGTTATTTGACTACGTTCCTTTGGGGGCATGTGATGATCATTGTTCATCGGCAGGTAAATGCGTTTGATCATTTCACTATCAAATGGTTTTTGCAATACAATGGTCTTTCCTTTTTTTCCACCTTTTAAAATGGCTTCTGGTAAATCTAACCTGAGCGATCCCTTTTGTTTTGTTTCGCCATGACACGAATAACATTTTTCTTCCAGCACAGGCTTGATGATGTCTTTATAAATTAATGCATCCTGTACATTTACAATAGCAACATGTTCAACATCATCTTTAATAAACCATTGTTTGATTGGTGATGGTAAAACTTCTGTAAGGTAATTGGCTCCATGTGTTAGACTTCCACCCAAATGTCCGGTGATGGAAATGACAATGAGTAATACAATAATTCCTCCATCATAAATTTTCTTCAGCATTACGGATGATGAATCAAATAATAAAAACAATCCGATTGAAATGATTGCTGTAGAAATGCCCATCGCAAGATGCCACGATAAAATATCGGCTTTGTAATCATCTTGCAACGACAACATGTATCCTGTGATGCAAGACAACACGGCCATTGAAGCTCCGATTAGTAAGGAAACACGAACGGCAGGACGAAGTAATTCAAACCGTTTGCGCGATAACCAATCCAATAAAATAGCCAATACTAAAATACCAATAGGTAAGTGGACAAGTAATGGATGAAGTCTTCCGATCAATGCAGTCACAATAGCAAGATAAGATTATGCATATCTTTTTCGCAAAACCTGCATCATGTGCACATTAATCTCCCACTGATTAGCAACAGGTTGGCGTGTGTAGGGAAGTGCTGGCATATAATCCACTGGACCAAACTCGGTGAGAAATGTAATGAGCTTGCCTTCTTTTTTCTTTTGTTCAACCACAGCATCCCACCAGGCGAAGTGTGCTTTTAATGCATCACCCCATTCAGGCGCGCGCGGATCGTTTACTTGTGGTCCTTCTGGATGACCGATGCGTGCGTGAATATGGTCAGTTCGACCCAAGGCAAGCTTAACGGTTTCTGCCTGGTCAGCTAAGTAAGACTCATGCACATTGCACCAATGCGAAATATCAAGCGTTAATCGAAGCTCTGGAATTTTTTCCATGAACGTGCGCGCAACAGGTGCCGAGTATAGAATTCGACTACGATGCGTTTCATGATAAATAGGAACATTTTGCTCACGCGAAACTTTGGTGCTGTAGTCGATGAAATTTTTGTTTTGTTCGAACGAAAAGAAATCTTTTCCAGAATGACAATTAATATAAACCGGTTTCAATGCTGCAGCAGCGGAGAGATTGGTTTGAAATTGAACGATGTGTTTTTGATAATCACTATCGGAACCACCCACTAAGAATCCAACCTTCAATCCGTTTTTTGTAAGCGCGGCAGAAAGTTTTTCACGTTCAGAAGCATCGTTAGGGTACCATGTTTCGATGCCATCGTATCCATCTTGTTTTACGTGTGCACAATATTCTTCAGTGCTGCCTGCGAATCCCCAATTCGTTGCAAATACAAGCATTGAAAAAGTTGAAGCGTTTTGTGTTGTTAAAGGTTTTGCAAAGGAGTCCATAGCGTTAAGAAGTAATCCGGTGGTAAGGGTTGAGGAGGTTTGAATAAATTGTCGCCTGCTGAAATTCATTAGTGTTATGTCGGTTGATCTGTGATCTTATGCTACGAACCTGCCTGCCGGTAGGCAGGGTCTCTAAGACACGAAGGTTCACGAAGTTTATTTGTTTGTCAAGTTAAAATTTCGTTAATCACTCTTCCATGAACATCAGTTAATCGGAACGGCCTGCCCTGATATGGATAAATTAATTTTTCGTGATTGAATCCAAGTTGTTGAAGGATGGTGGCTTGAATATCAAAGGGTGTTACTTTTCCATCGATCGCTGCGTAACCAATTTCATCCGTTTCGCCATAGGTAAATCCGCGCTTCAATCCGCCTCCAGCCATTAATATTGTAAAGGCTTCTGTGTGATGATCTCTTCCTTTAAATGGATTCTTTTTTCCTTCTCTATTTTCCTGCATAGGTGTGCGACCAAACTCTCCGCCCCAAACAATTAATGTCTCCTCCAATAATCCACGTTGTTTCAAATCCAGAATCAACGCAGTTGTTGCCTTATCAACTTGTCGACATTTATTAATAAGTCCAACATCAATGGCAAGACTGGCATCGGTACCATGACTGTCCCATCCCCAATCAAAAAGCTGAACGAAGCGGACGCCATTCTCTACCAGCTTGCGGGCAAGCAAAGCGTTGTTTGCAAAACTTTCTTTGCCGGGTTCAGTGCCATACATCTGATGAATGTATTCGGGTTCCTTGTGAATGTCCATCACTTCAGGCACCGACATCTGCATGCGAAACGCCATTTCATATTGCGAAATGCGAGAAAGGATTTCAGGATCTTTAAATTCCTGATATTCTAATTTATTGACTTCGTTGATTGCATCGATAGAAGCTTTGCGCATGTCGCGATTATAACCTTCGGGATCGTTGATGAATAAAACCGGGTCGCCTTCTGATCGGCATTGTACTCCTTGATAAACCGATGGAAGAAAACCACTGCCCCAAACACTTTTTCCTGCATCGGGATTTTTTCCGCCTGATGTAAGCACAACAAATCCTGGAAGATTGCTGTTCTCTGTTCCCAATCCATATGTTACCCATGCGCCCATACTTGGTCTGCCTAATCGAGGACTACCGGAATGCATCAGCAATTGCGCAGGAGCATGATTGAACTGATCCGTTTGAACACCTTTCAAATATGTAAACTCATCCGCCACACCCGATATGTGTGGAAGATGTTCTGAAATCCACGAGCGCGATTCACCATGCTGAGCAAACGCAGCTTGTGGTCCCATCATTTTAGGTACACCCCGAATGAATGCAAACTTTTTTCCTTCGAGTAATGACTGCGGACAATCCTGTCCATCTAATTTTTGTAGTGCAGGTTTATAATCAAAGAGTTCAAGTTGCGAGGGTGCACCAGCCATGTGGAGGTAAATAACGGAACGTACCTTGCCGGGAAAATGTGGTGACTTTGGAGCTAATGGATTTTGTGCATCAAAAAGGGAAGTAAAGTTTTGTTCGGGAGATGATCCACATCCACCAATAAAAGAACCCAATGCCATAGCACCAAGTCCGGTTGTGCATTGTGTTAAGAAGTGCCTCCGCGTAATAAATCGCAAGGCTTCTTGTGATGCCTGTTGCTGAAGATTATGAATGTATTTTTTCTTCATCGATTGAAATCAATTCTAATTCTTTGTTATAAACTCATCAAGGTTGAGGATGGCATTGGCAACAACAACCAATGCGGCAGTTTCTTCATCGCCCTTTTCCTTTGCCAATAATTTCTGAGCCTGTTTGTTATCTTGTTTCATCGCCACTAATGTATTGGCGTAAAACTTCTTCCACACCTTTTTTTGATCATCTGAAATATCATGACCAAAAGCGAGTTGATAACCTTTATTCAATTGCTCATCAAGTGTTGGGGCACTACTTTTCATACGGTGAGCAAAACTTCGTGAGATTTCTACAAAGGCAGAATCGTTTAACGTAACCAATGCTTGCAGCGGAGTGTTGGTGCGTATTCTTCGTGATGTACAAACTTCGCGTGCAGCCCCATCAAATGACATCATCGATGGATATGGAGCAGTGCGTTTCCAATAAGTATACAACGCTCTACGATGTTGATCTTCACCTTCACTCTTTTTCCAGTTCTGTCCATTCCATGGAGATAGCCAAATACCTCCGGGTTGATAGGGCATTACACTGGGTCCAAACATTTTCTTGCTGAGTAATCCGCTTACTTCAAGACTTTGATCACGTACTTGTTCAGCTGACAAACGTACACGCGGTGCACGAGCGTAAAATTTATTGGCTGCATCTTTCGCCAACATTTCTTCTGTTACTTTAGAATCTTGCCGATAGGTAGCCGACATTACAATTTCTTTCATCAATCTTTTTGTGCTCCACTTCCAATCGTGCATATAATTCCAGGATAAGTAATCCAATAACTCACGATGGGTTGGTGGCAAACCTTGTGTTCCGAGATCTTCTAATGTTTCGGCCAGTCCTGTTCCAAAAAGTTGTTCCCACATTCGATTCACCATTGTTCGCGAAGTAAGCGGGTTATCTTCACTCGTCATCCATTGTGCAAGTCCTAGTCGATTATGCGGTGCGTTGGATGACATCGGATTCAAAGAAGCAGGAACGTCTGCTTTTACTTCCTCACCTTTCACTAACCAGTTGCCCCGTTCAAATACATTTGATGTTCGGTTCATGGTTTCTGGATTCTCCATCATAATGGGTGTACCAGGAACTTCTTTGATTAAGAGAGACCAATATTGATTGTAGATGTTGGCATAACCTTCTTTTTCTTTTCCTGGAAATGAAGGCGTGAAGTACAACCAATCGAACATGATGCCGCTGGCTTCCGCATTTTTGAGATTGGAATTTTCATAGGTAAAGAAAAGATCGTGCACACCTTCTTGTCGATCGAAATCTACACGATGAATTTTCCATCCTTCTGTTTTTTGATCGATAAAAATATTTTTGAGAACAGGTCCGTCAGCTTTGTCCAAATGAATGGTCCATGTTCCTCCATTTACCATTGTGATCGCGCGAAAGATTAATTCATT
>JANODK010000026.1:0-5986 GCA_031412655.1 Chryseolinea sp. | reverse complement strand
GAAAGAATCTCACTGATCTTAAACTTTTTCTAAAATTAAGTAGTGAATTAAACTAAGCTTCAAATTTAAAATCTGAGACATCAATTTTACTTAAAATCCCTTTTTCATCAAGGATTGTATGAGTTATTGGAAGCATCACACCATTATGCTCTTCTAATCGGAGTACAAGATTTTTTCTATTTAACTTATCAATACAAATTGAGAGTATTATTGTTCTGTAAATTAATCTACCTGATTTAAATTCACTATGGTCCTTAATTTGATTTAAACCTTCATCCCAATAAGTATACTTGGTCTTGACCTCTTCTCCATCATTATTTACTAATGTAAACAGCAACATTGAAATAGATTGATGCGGATGATTTAGATAGTTTCTTGGTTCTAAAAAGTATTTTTCGACAGAATCCTGAATTGAAAATTCCGCCTCACCATCACCAAAGTAATCGGAAGGACTCAATACAATTCTCATCAAGTCTTTTTCGCCTACTAATCGATATTCTATTAAAATATTTTTCATAAAAATTTAAAAATAGTGACCTCCGTCTTGAATTGCTTTATTTAATTGTTGAAATACCCTGGCGCTATTTGGCATGCTTTTAATAAGGTTTTCCACTTCTCGAGGAGTCATTTCAATCAACTCCATAATATCGTAACCTTTTACGTTAAACTGCTTTATTAATTTTCCTAACTGACCCTTTATCTGATTTTTAATTGGTACATCAGGATTCCATTTTGAAGAAAATTTGGTTAAATCACTGCTATTGGTATTGGTACTTTCAGCACTTACCCTCCCATTCGCATCTAGCGTGGTAACAATAGTAGGTGTAGAGACCGGAGTAGTAACTGGCAAATTACCATTTGAAGGTGAGTATACAAGCTGTGATTGTCCACCACCACCAAAGCCAAGTTCCACTTCAAGGAGTACCAACGCTAACCGAGCTCCATCCATTACGGTTTTACCTTGCCTAAATAGTGTTGATTCTTGCGAAGAACTTGAAGATGGAACACCAAAAGAACTGCCCATTCCATGAACAATTGTATTCATGCCTTTAGCAGCATTGGTAAAGTTATTTTTGAAATTTGTTGCTAGATGAGTTCCAACAGAAGCCAAATATCTTCCAATGGAGCTTGTTGATGCCTCCATTTTTGCGGTAATTGTGACTGCATCAAAAAGCTGATATACCTCGCCATTTATAGTTACTTCGCAACATATGCCTCCATTTGTGTCCATTCCACTTACAGGATTGTTCCCCATGGCAAGATATGGGCTCGCATATTGATCGTATGGATCGAAAGCTAGCCATCTTCCAAATCTTGCATCATACATCCTAAGCTCAAACTCATTCCATCCCGTAACTTCATTCTCTTCACTATATTCTCCTTGGTAACCATAACGGTAGGGTTCATCTGTAATTTCATTTCCATCCATTGGGAGACCATATGGATAATAATCAGCTCCAGCAACAATTGGAGATTGCGTTACTTTTACAGTTAGCTCATCGAAATAAACTGGATTGATATTGTCGCTTCCATTGTACAAGTATATTTGAACATATCCGGCTTGTTCAATTTTTATTGGAGCAGCAATCAAATTTTCCTTGGCCATATTACCAGAAGCAGTAACCCCTTTACTTGACCAAAATTGCCGCACATAATTCTTATCGTAGACAATACAGGTCAAAAATGCTGAAGGCACACTGCTGCTACCGCTCGATCCAAAAGTTCCTGTAACCCCGCTTTGTATTCGACTATATATTTGACCAGCTTCACCAGGACCGTCAATTATTCCGCCAAAAGCCAATGCGATTGACGATATTAGAGCTGTTTGGTTTATCTGCTGGCTGAAATTAGAACCACCAGCTTCATAATATGCCCATACATTCAAGTCAATCACATCTCCTGGGCTAACTGCCATCGAATATGTAGGCCCTACAGGATTTGAATTGTTCAGTTTAACAACTTGATCTCCAACTACTCCGGTGCTGTTGGGCGTTTTATTTGCATTGAGATAGTTAACACGCGTGTTGGCGATATTTCTAAAAGGAGGTTCCTCTGCAGTTTCTGACTCCATTGTTGCCGTTATCGTTGTTGTGCTCGGAACTCCAATTACGGATCTTACATTTCTTAAGTGATCTGTTACTTCATAAAAATAACCATTCACTGGGGGCTTATATACTGCTACACGACTTAGACCATAAATGGGATATTCTTTTGGCTGTGCTGCTCCATTTGGCAAAGTTTGGTCATAAATGGCCATTGTATTACCTGAAACATCTTGAACATAGAAGGTATTCGTAGCGGGCACGCCACCATTATACCGTACTTTTTTTACCAAACCGCCACGATCATCATAGTGATAGCTAAGAACCAATTGACTGGTAGCATCCCTTACTTCTTTAGCAAGTCCATAAGCATTATATGCAACATTAAAAGTTTTTGACGTCTCAGCTTGCTGAGTCATTTGACCCAGAGCGTTATAAGTGTAATCAATGACCACTGATCCATTATCATTCACCTTATCAAGCTTGTTGCTATTCGCTTCATACACATAACTATAATTGGCAGTTGTTTGGCCTGATTTCCCTTTGCGCAGTAATCCAGTAATATTTCCGTTCTTGTCATATCCACCAATACTTTCTCTTTGTGGTTCATTTGCCGGGAAGTTAGCCACACCACTTACAACTGACCCCCAATTGGCATTGCTGAATTGATTGCGCGAATCATACTTGTAACCATAAACACGAGTAGCGTTAGCATTGCCTGTAACTGCTAAGTCAGTTGCGTTATTATAGGCTGCTGCACGGATAGTTCCACTAAACTGGTTAGGATAAATATTGCCATCCAATGTAGCAGATCCACTTGTATAGCTCGCCCCACTATAATCATTATCATAATATTGAAGAGTTTCCCCAAAGGCGTCTTTCATAAAGCCTATATTCGTTCCACTAAGGCCATCCAAGCCTGGGTCTTTAGTTGGGTCGCCATTATTAATTGTCTTCAACGCTCCATTTATAGTATAGATATAATCAATACCTTGAAATTTCTGAGAGCTGGCTATCAATTCAACACGCTTTAAAGGTCCGTGCAAATAATAATAATATTTAGCGCGTTGTATTTTTGCTGCTTCCGCTCCTGAAATACTCGTTTGAACCATTGACAAGCGTTGGTCTGCATCATAGGTATAATGGTGACAAAATGAATCAGCTTGACCTTTCTGATAATAAATATCAGTGACATTACCCATATAGTCATATATATAGTCAATAGTCTTAGCGGTAAATCCGGTAATGATTTGCTTCGTCCATAATAGCTGCCCAAACTCATCATAGTTATACCACGTTTTACCATTCGCGCTCTCTGTCTTCGATACTTGCCCAAAGAGGTTTTGTTGCGAAGTGTGTAAGACATCGGTAGGAAAATCAGAGGATGGAACATCGTAGGTAATCATGGCGTAATCGGTACATCGGCTATCCCCAGCAGCAGACATTCCAAGAAGTGCCGAATAAGTACTTGATGAAACATCATTCATTGTTTTTCCCTTTGCTAAAACTTTTTCAAGAATGCTAGCATTCAAAACGCTGTAAGTACCTGGAGTGGTGATTGTATGCGGTTCAAATACAAAAGGGTTAGTACCATTGCTGGTATATTCTCCTGACTCTACTGATCTGCCATAGAAATCATAATTAGTGTATGAAAAGCGCTTTGGGTTCGCATTGAATTGCTCCTGATTCTGAGAGAATCTTAATTTACCATCGTTACTATAAACATATTGTGATTTGCCACGATCTGGTGAGTTAGCTTCAATAAGACGACCAAGATGATCATACTTGTAGGTAGTGACAAAAGAGGGGGCGGCTATACTTGCTGTGTTAACTCCATTTGGGGCAACTGTTGCCAATAACTGACCCATGTCATTATAATAAGAGTAACTCCAAAAGTCGTAGGTATAAATTGGATCGGTAGTCGGTCCTGATGTTGATGTAATAAGAGCACTTGCTAATGTGCGACCATCAGCGTCAACAAAGGTGGCTTTTTTCTTGCCATCAGGATCGGTGCTCACATATTTAAAACCAACGATCGATGTTGGCGCCACGTTCTTTAGTTCAATTGCGCTTATGTAAAAAATATTTTGCGGTGTGTTGCTCGCTGGAGCATTCCATAAAACCCCTACTCGTATCGCATTGGCGTCAGAAGGCGCTGTAAATCTAATCGAAACCCACGCTTCATTGGCACTTCCAAGGGGAAGCTGCGGTCCAGGCCAAAGAACCACTGCACTCGAAGCAGAGTTAATGTACAAGTTTGCAGTAGCGGTTGATGTAGTACTTCTATATCCCTTCACTCTTAAAATATAATCTTTACCAGGTGTTGTAGTTATGTAACCACCGATGGGATAAGCACCTGGAGCACCTCCTGTCTGAGTACAGGATACGATTACATATCCACCTGCAGAACCTATTGATGCACCAGTGGTTGCAGTGAATTGCGTATTGGTGTTAGTTGAAACATGAGCCAGCAAATTGGGGACAGCTGGGTCGGTAGTTGAAACAAAGTGGGGTCGAATATTGAAATAATGATCCAACTCACCCACTCGTATCATAAATCTTTCTGTTGATACCTCGTGAGTGGAGCCCATTTTATATGCATCACCTGGACCAGTTGATTTACTGGAGGTAGGGTTTGGACCTTCTGGTATATACGATCTGGAGTATGGGTAGGAGGTTGTAGGTGTGAATGGTTCGAGTGTATTGCTGGAACTATAATACCAACCGAGGGTCCCTATGCCACCATTTCCTATCCCCTTAGGGTCATTATATGATCCTAGCCCAGATCCGATAGGTAAGTCGTAATCTGAAGCACTATACTTTTGCCCAGTTGTATTTGTAGCAAAGTTATGGCGGTAGGCAAATTCAGATGCATTGATTGGAGCTGACAAGGTGCTGACCGATGCCTTACCAAAACGGTCGTACACAGGTTGAGAGGCAATCACTTGACTTTGTGTATAGGATTTGGTTTGACCCTGCAAGGGATTATCAAAGCCATCTGTATATCGAATTGAAGAAGCAACTTGTTTCGGATCTCCGTTACCGTCAATTCCATACCCTGTGGATTTACTCCAATTAAGTTTCTGATCGCAATTGAATGGAACGCTAAGCGTCACAACAGCATAGCCTACACTCTCGCATCCATTCGCAGCTAGCGACTTTACTCTGTAAGTATATGTTCCTGTTGATAAGACACCTTGTGTATAACTAAGGCCGGTAAACAAAAGCGTAGTGCCTGTGGAGTTGTACCATTTTAGGCTTCCACCACTTGGGTAACCTGTGGTTGTCAATGTCTTAGTTTCCCATTCACAAAATGTAAATGTACTTGGCGTATTAGGGGCCGATGGTTCCCCAAGCGTAACTGAAATTGGCGTACCACTACTCCAACAGAAATTAACGTTATCACGAGATCTGATATAATAAGTGCTGGACGTATTTGCTGTATAAGTAGCTGCGGAAGCTGTTGCTGAAATATCTGTGCCATTTGAATCAATTCCTTGCCAATACCATGTAGTTCCAGATGTAACAGTACCCCTAGTCAGAGTTTTAGGTCCACATACGTTTGCCGAAACTGTAGGTGTAGAAGGTAATGGGGGTATGGTATTTACAGTGGCTGACCCAGACATTGTTCCAGTGCTCCAACAATTTCCACTTGTTGCCTTTGCACGAACGTAATAAGTATTCGTTCCACTTATATAGGCAATAAAGCTTGTAGTTGAATTTGAAATATCTGTACCTGTCGGGCTTGTTTGCCAATACCACGCAACACCTGCAGGTGCGGATGCCCCACTATAACTTATATTTTTATTTCCACAAGTATTGGACCCTACTGAAAAGCTAATGCCGGAAGGTGCGGAAGGATTCGTGCATGCACCCGCAGATACAGTAACGTTCTTCGTAGCTAGAGGTGAGTAATTATTTAGGAATGTTACCACACCAGTGCC
>JANODK010000025.1:0-2572 GCA_031412655.1 Chryseolinea sp. | reverse complement strand
ATCAATTTTTGGTATGGCAACAAACTTTGTTGGTATAAATGGAATTAATTTCTTCTCAATAGAATTGTGCAGCTTAATTTGACCTTTTTCATTCTTGCTTGTTCTTAATAGAATTGTTAAGAATCTTTCAATTTGCATTTTAAAAGTAAGCCGCTGGCGAACTACATATTGTTTGGGAGCAATAATTTGAGTTTGTTGACGGGATGGTCAGGAATTTTGGTAAGTATATCCCTTAACCATTCAAAAGGATTAACGTGATTCATTTTGCAAGTTCCTAAGAATGAATAGAGCATGGCCGCTCTTCGGGCTCCATTATGTGATCCTGCGAACAGATAATTTTTTCTTCCAATTGCTACAGGTCTGATAGCGTTTTCCACTAGGTTGTTATCAATTTGCAATCGGCTGTTAGTTGTGTAGAGGCTGAGCTTATCCCACCGTTGCAAACTATAATAGATTGCCTGACCGATGATACTCTTTGGCAGCACGACTTTATAGTTCTCCATCATCCAACTCTTTAGGTTATCCAATACCGGAACAGCCTGTTGTTGGCGTAGTTGATAGCGTTCATCAGCTGATAATTCGTTCTCTTTTGCTTGCCGCTCCAAGGCATACAGTTTTTGCATTTCGATCAGCACATGCGATGCCCTGGCCAAGTCATTATCTTTAGCTTCATCAAATTTTCTGCGCGCATGCGCCATGCAACTCAATAGTGTTACACCCGACTTGTTAGCAAAATCTTCGTACACCACATATCCATCGGTTTGTAAATATCCTTTAAAATCTTTCAGGCATTCGGTAGGCCCTTCACGTCCACGGCCTTCACGGTAATCGAACAATACCAATCGTTCTTGAGGGGCATGGTATACCCAATGAAAACCGCGATGTGTAGTTCCTTTTTTATCTTTATCTAATACCTTGATCGGTGTCTCATCTGCTTGAAGATACGTGCAGCTTAAAACTTCTTTACGAAGTACTTCATACAGCGGTTCTAATAAAGCACAGGTAGCACTGATCCAGTCGGTGAGTGTGGAGGCGGGAAGTTTTATGCCTTCGCGTTCGAAGCGTTGTACCTGCCGATGGATGGGAAGATGATCGGTATACTTATCAATAATAATTTGTGCTAATAAACCAGGACCGGCAATACCTTTATCGATAGGACGGGCTGGAAGTTCTGCTATTACAACGCCTTCTCCATTGGGTCTGGCATATTTAGGGCGCACGTATTGTTTAACAAACAACTTTCCCGGAATGCGTTCTAACTCTTCGGTGATCTCTTCCCCGATCTTAATCCACCCGCTGACATCTTGGGCCGGTTCAATAATTACCTGTTCACGTGGAAGACTGGCGGGAAGCTTCATCCTGCCGGTGTGAAGCTTCTCTGATGATGCTTCTTTTTTCTTACGCGTATAGGCTATCGTTTCTACAGAAGGCACTCCAGATTCTACCACCTCAATATTCAATCCCAATGCCAGTTGCTCTTGCGGTGTAGCGGGAACAAACCGTTCATGGCGTGAACCGAACACTAACCGTTTAAGTTGATCTAACTCATGTTGAAGTTTTAGTATGGTGATACTGGATTCAGATACAACGTTAAGAAGTTCTTCGCGCGATAAATCTTGATATACCTGTTGCACCACTATGCAAAAATAAATCATGCGTTTGATTTATCATGCAGATCTAGTGGCAGGATTGAAATTATTTTTCTCTTGATCAAACCGCTTCCGTCTCTGTACGCTTTTGAGCGATATACCTTGCAGGATCAGCATCAACTCATCGCTGCGCAGTTCAACAGAAGTAGATGAGTCACTCAACGAGAGCAATTCATAGGTGCCTGTTTCCAATCGTTTATGATAAATCGAAAAACCATCGCGCTCCCAAAGCAACAGTTTCACCTGACTGTGTCTTTTGTTGAAAAATATAAAAACATCTCCGCTGAGCGGGTCTTTCTGTAACGCATCCCGAACCAGGCCACTCAGTCCATCAAACCCTTTACGCATATCGGTTTGATGTCGGTGTAAAAAGTATCGACAGGAAGAGGAAAGCCATAACATCGTCAGGACAATAACGTACGCATGAAAGAAGCCTCAACGGACTGGTAAAAAGTTAATCGCCTGCCATCGGGTAAAATCAGTTCGACAATAGGGAAATCGGTAGGAGTTTTTTCAAACTGCACAGCAACAAAAGGCGATGAGCCTCTTGCGTTTTGGTCTGCTCGGTATTTCTTATACCAATAATGAAAAATGCTATAAGCAAAGCCCTGCGCTTTGCAAAATTCCTGTTGGCTTTGTCCACTGGCCTTCCAGGATTCCAGCATTGAAAACATCGCTTTGCACTTTTCCGATTTCGTTGTCATAGTCTAATCGATTATCTTTTGACAACAAAACTAGCTTAACAAAAGAGAGGGGCAAAGATGTACTTCACCGAAGGCTTACCTTGCAGTAGTGCATCACAGCTTTCATCAATAGCGAATGATCTATCGTATCAAAGAAACTTTTGATATCAAGATCAATTGCCCAGCAATGTGTGAAAGCATTTTGTGTTGCTTGTTCTACTGCTTGATGGCAATTTCTAC
>JANODK010000024.1:0-39385 GCA_031412655.1 Chryseolinea sp. | reverse complement strand
CACCAGAAGTTATAGTTGGCGCTGTTGGGATAGGATTTACGGTGACTGCAATGACATTTGAAGCATTCGAGGTGCAACCGTTCACCGTTGATTTTACAGAATAGCTTCCAGTTGCGTTTGCAATGAGCGTAGTATTTGTAGACCCGCTGATGAGAGTTCCATTATTATACCATTGATTTCCACTGGCCGCATTAGATGTTAACGTAACACTTCCTCCGGCACAGAAAGTATTGACCCCGCCAGAAGAAATGGTTGGTGTTGTTGGAATAGGATTTATGGTAACTACAACAGCATTGGAAAAATTAGACGTGCAACCATTAACAGTTGATTTTACGGAATAGCTTCCACTTGCATTTGCAATGAGCGTAGTGTTTGTAGATCCGCTGATTACATTTCCATTATTATACCATTGATTTCCGTTGACTGCATTAGATGTTAGCGTCACGCTTCCTCCAGTGCACAATGTATTGGAAGCACCAGAAGTTATAGTTGGCGCTGTTGGGATAGGATTTACGGTGACTGCAATGACATTTGAAGCATTCGAGGTGCAACCGTTCACCGTTGATTTTACAGAATAGCTTCCAGTTGCGTTTGCAATGAGCGTAGTGTTTGTAGACCCGCTCATGAGAGTTCCATTATTATACCATTGATTTCCACTGGCCGCATTAGATGTTAACGTAACACTTCCTCCAGCGCAGAAAGTATTGACTCCGCCAGAAGAAACGGTTGGGGTATCTGGGACAGGATTTACGGTGAGAACAATAGCATTTGAAAAATTAGGGGAACAACCGGTTTTAACAGTGTAAGTTCCTGCTTCGTTTAAATAGAAGTAGGGGTTATAAATTCTGTATAGAAGCAATCCATCCTTATAGATATCATAAAGAAACGCAATTGGTGTTACTTGAAATAGAGCCATGTCGCCATCGCACATGATCTGAGAATTAGTTGAAAGAGTTGGGGTTAGAGTGGAGAAAATCTCAACATCTTCCGCGACAGAAACGGATTGGCAACCACTTAAAATTATTTTTACTGAATAGCTACCGGAAGTGCTCACAACTAAGCTTGTTCCTGTAGCACCACTAATGGCAAGGCCATCCTTAAACCATTGGTTGTTGCTAACAGCATTTGATATGAGTGTAGTACTACCCCCTTCGCAAATAAGACCATAACGTGGAGATCGAATAATAATTGGTGATGAAATTACTGGTGATAATAAATTGTTACTCACTAGCAATACGAGGTTTCCTGATATGGTGCTGGTGTATAAACAGCTGATGAAATCCCCATCAGATAACGTGGTTGTAGTGTATTCCGGAGAATCGGATCCAATATTAACACCGTTCACTTTCCATTGGTAATGAGGATTTGCACCACTTGCATCTGCAACAGTGGCTGAGAATTTAACAGATGAACCAGGGCAAACTTGGTTCGGGGTGTTGTAGGAAATAAGGACTCCCGGAGTAGTTATGCAATTTGCCTCTGAGGTTAAAAGGTAATTATTGATTGCTGAAATTGACGCGCTACTCCAACGCGGATAATTTGTATCTGCCATAATGTATGGAGAGCCTGGTGCATCATGATCTGCGTTAAAATTATGCCCTATTTCATGGCCTGTGAGGCCTACTGTAACAGACATTGGGCTCTGTCTAATAACCGAATTACCTTTATTATTGCAGGTATTTGGTTTATAAGCGACACCTGCAACGTTGCCCCCGTAAGCGTATATCCAATACTGTGATAAATCAAAAGGTTTTGAAAATCCCGTTGACGACCAGCCATAGAAATTTTCAAGATTAGTAAAGATATTCTCTGTTGGTGGCCAGGGATTTAATTGAGGACTTGTAAAAACTACAATTTCTGTAATTTGAAAAGTCAAATCGTTTGTAAAATTCCCCATGAAAAGACCTTGTACTAAATTAATAACACCACTTAAGTACATCGCCACATCATTAACGCTTTGTCCATGGTTTTGATACATGGAATAATCCGCAGCTAATGCTAGTTCAACAGTTCGGGGAGTAGTGCTGGCAGTTCGAGAAATATCATTGCTTAAATTCTGTTGAATAGGATCATTCACTTTAGTTATATTTTCGATAGTAGTACCGCATGTTACATTTTTGGTGATTACATCGGAAGCTTTGTAAATAATGAAGAGGTCATCACCTGAACCCTGAATAAAATTCTTCAGATGTTCAATAAAATATTTTTGATCACCGTTTGTAAAAGAGCCCATTAAAAAATTTTTACCAATTGAAATACTGGAATGATCTCGTTTGTCTGCAGATAGTCCATTAAAATGAGTCATTTGAATATTCTGCTTTCCCTGTACGCCAGATGATGATTTTAAAATTACATCCGTCTGATCTGAAATATTTTCATTGTGATAACCTTGAAAAGTCTTCTCGCTGATACCAGGAATGGATAATGAAATTGTTTTGCTATTCCTTGTGATACTGGGATCCTGTAGGTTAAGGCTTACTATTTTATAATCCCTAAAGTTTTGGCTCAGGGAAAAAGACATGGCAGAATCTATTCGACTGATGTTGGTTACTGTTTGCTTGATTTCCTGAAACCTTAGCGTTTGAGAGTACGACAAAACGCTAATAAACAATAACTGAATACTAAGGATAAGTATTTTCATAGGAGAGGGTTTTCTAAAATTATCTTTTTCAGCTTACTAGTAGCAACCGAGTAATTGTTAAATGAAATTGCTTTAACCCATTAACTTTTTTTCAAATAGGTTAATCATTTAACCCCACGTACCACAAACACAAACTCACTGCCTTGCTTATCTGAGCCAAATTTTCCAAACTGTGGGGCTGTCTTTAATTTTTCGATGTAGGTCATCAGTTCGCTTAATGTAAGGATGCCATCATTGCCACCGCGTGTATTTAATGCCGCTATGAATTGTTTTGCAAACGGAGAATGATCTCCTGATTTTCCATCTGAAACATATTCCTTTCCTCCGCTGGTTAAATACTTGCGCGTTTTATACTGCAGCTTTCGCATGATAATTTCTGATTGTGATGGTTGGTTGGAAACATCAGTATCATCGCCACGACCCAGATCTTCATCAAAGGTTCCGCCAAAGCAAACATCCATCACTAATAAAATATGTTCGCAAGGATTGTTGTTAATGGACGAACGTAACGCACTATGCCTTACATACGAAGTTCTTCCCGGATCGCTGGGCAGTGATTCTTTGGTTACAACAAATCCTTCTTTGAAAGTTTCATCATAAAACCCATGACCAGCAACGAAAATAAAAAGTTGGTCGAGCGGGTCATACTTCTTCTCGGCATACTCGCGGAGTTTAATGAACATTTCTTCCTGTGTGGGATTTTCAACAACGTCAACCTTAAAACCATATCCGGTTTGTAATTCATTTGCAATTGTGCGCGAATCGAAAATTGGATTAACCAATTGAGACCAATTGTCATATTTGTCTGAAGCAAAAATTAAAGCATAATCGGTGCGTTTTAACTTTGAAGCATCGGCCAATAAGGTGGCACCAACATGAACGTATCTTCGGGTAACTGATTTAAAACCCTTTTCATTCTCTGCTATTATTTCAATTTCATTTACACCATCCAGAAGGGTTACTTGTTTTTCAATTCTAAAATTATATTTCTTGTCTTCTGTTACGGTAAGGGGTAACGTTCCCCGCATATCGTGACTATCTTTTTCTTTTACATTGATAGTGACACTCTTCAATGCGTCTCTCGATTCAATATTCACCGATAACTTGATCCGCTCATCTTTGATAAATGAAGTTTCGTTTTCAGGAGCAAGCCAGGTAATTTTAGGCAGCGATGATGAAGTTCCTTTTCCACCACTAAAGTCTAACGAGATTTCGTTGGACTTTGAAGTAAGGTTTTGAGCAATAGAATAGTTGGTTATAAGAAATAGAAGAAAGATGCTTATGGTTTTCATGAGTCGATCATTTAGTTAAAGTAAGATGGACTTCGTTTTAATTTCCATCAGGGTCTGAAGGATGTGTGGCCAATGGATCGGCTCCAGCTGGAGGTTGAGTTTCAGTGCCCCCCGTTAAGAAATACACACCAGCACCAACTACTAGCAATCCTCCAACCTTTACAACTAAAGGCACTTTGGGTTTGATGGTAAAGGACTTCGAATACACAAAATCATTCCGATCTTTTGTGTTGGTAAATTTTAGCTTGTAATCATTTCCTTTTTTAACGGAGCCTTGAATAAACCAATCGTACTTACCAACATTGGGTATGTTGCTCTCCCCCCAAATTCTTTCCTGACCTTTGAATAATTCAATCAATATCTGACCACTAAAATTGCCAGAAGTCCAGATAAGCGGATAATTTTTTCCTCGCTTATACACTTTTCCTTCTTCAAAATCCACCAGCTTAACAAAGGGCACATACACCCTGCCCCTAACTTCAAACGTAAGATTGCCTTTGTATTCCCCTAATTCTTTTGTGGCATCCCAAATAATTTTTCGCTCTTTGCCTGGCTTTACCTCTGTTCCCACATCGCCCGTTACACGAGTAAGTGGTGCAGAGAAATTATCTTTTGATGAATATAAACTAATTAGGTATTGATGATTTGGATTTGTATCGTCAATGCTGTAATGCACCACCATCTTATCACTGGCAATTTCAATCCAGTCGATTTCTATTTTTTGCGCATTGGAAAATGTGATTGTTGCCATGAGAGCAAGGAGCAAACACAAAGACCTTTTTATGTGTGAAATATTTTTCATCTGACTATAAGTTTACCATTAACTACCTGCTGAATATTGGACGAAGAGATCGTGATGCGATAGATGTAAATGCCAGAGCTTAGATTGTTTAGTGTTAAGTCAATTTCAAACTTTTCCCGCCCGGCCTTGAATGGTTTTTGATGTGATCCTATTTTTAATCCCTGTGTATTGATAATGTCAATATGGACAGTATATGCATTGGCGTTATCAGGCAATGCTAAATCGAACGTGAGTGAATTTGCGGAGGATAACGGATTGGGATACGGTGCGCTAACAAACAATCTTTCGGGTTTTATTTTAGCCAATACATCTATGCCAAAGTAAACCTTAAACGCAGTTGACTTATCACCTTTGAAGGTGTAAGTATTTTCACTGCGCATGTTGATCGCTTCGTTGGTAACTTCATTGTATAAAAACAACTCGTTAGTGTTGTTGCCAAAATCAGCGTTGTTCCACGCCAGGCTTGTTTCTTCTGATGTCTCTGCATTAACCGTGAAGTTCCACACATACTCCGTTTGTGTTTCCACTACATCACGACAGAAATTTTTAAGAGCATGTTCAGCATGGGAAAAGTTTACTTCTACAAATTGTTCGAAGTGGGGAGGGTTGAGATCATCGTATCGATCTTTTGTAACGTTGGCTTTTGGGTGCATACCAAAACCGGCTAAGCCATTACTCAGGTCACCTTTTGCAACGGTGAGATCAACACGCCATTGGTCTGCGCCAAGGTTTGAGCTGAATCTTTCGCCAGCCTTTCTTCCTCCGGGTGCAGTTTGTCCTTTAAAGGGAATGGTGATGGTTTGATCCGCACTTTCATCTAAATGTAAAAATCCTCCTTGAAAAGGGGCAACATCAACAGCGTTATTATAACCATTGTTGGTTGTTGACCCGGTATAAATTTTTAAGTCGCTAATAATTATTGGAACCGTTGCATTTTCGTTTAGCGTTTGCACATCCTCCCAATTGATTGGAACAGTATATGGATTACCTATAAGGTTCCAGCCAGGTTTCAAGGTCATTTCAAAAAGCTCTGCTCGATTGTTAGTGGGTGCCGTTTGTGTGCCCATACTCAAGGTTTTGTCAGACAGATTAGGTGAGACGATGACAAAGAATCCTTCGCCTTGGGTTATTTTGAAATTAGGAAATTCTTTCCAATCACTATTTTCATACTTCCACATTCTAAATTTAGTATTATCAGTCGCAGCAAAATCGGCAAATAGTTTATTGACATCTTTACTACTCGTGTTATAGGGTACTGACAGAATACGATAGTCTTTTTGTTCTTTACCGAAATTATCGAAAGGCAAAACCACGTTTGTGTCTTTAAAATAGAGTTGATGATATTTTAATGGATCAAGAGGACTTCTTCCTTCGTTGGCTGTAACATCTTTGGCGGTGAAGTAGTATTCCAGTCCCATGGCATCATACCAGGAAGCATCAACCACTTTATTGAATTCAGTGCCAGTTGTTTTTGACATAAGGGTTTCTGTAAAGTCTTTGCCGGAAATTTTGCGGTAGTGGAGGGTAACACTGCTTTCATTAACATTGTAATTATCAGTTACCGAAATGGTCAGACTATTGGTTGCGTCTTTAACCAACAAGGGTGAGCCTGACAATTGTAAAACCGGACTTTGATTATCACCAATAATTGTATTGACCACCTGCATAAAACCAGCATTGGTAGTAGTTGCGGTTAGTGGAGTTGTTTGCAAAGCAATGGGTTGTCCCACCGATGCATATAGCATATAACCTCCACCAACGGCCGCGTTTGTTGTGGTACCAGCAGAATAAACACTCTGTGTTTTGATTGTTTGCGCCAATGCGGTATTCACACCAATACAAAGGAACAAGGCAATAGGCCTTATCTTACGCCATGCAGTTGTAAACGTGCTATCAATCCATGTTATCCATTTCATGTTACTTAAAGCTTTAGTATTTTATTATAAAATTGACATATACATTTTTTGGACGGGTCTCGTTACCAATTGTCAGGTTTGTACTTATTATTGGTCCAGTACTACCTCCAACAGGGCCAAGCAAGCTGCCACCAAATCCACCAGCACTATTGGTTAGTTGTATAGTATGATCATGAGCTTTGAGTTCATCTGCTTGCAGACTGCCTACATTATTTCCTGTTTGTCCGCCAGAGTTGGAGGCCGTTCTTGATGCCTTATCAGGATCACGACCTGCAATGCCATCCACACCTCTCAAAAATCTTCCTCGTAAGTCCGGAACAAAAAAATCGGAACCGCTACCTCCAAAGGAACTAGCAATAACCGTAGAAAGAACTGGGTAAGTTGCTCTTGGATAAGATGAGCCATCACAAAGCAACCAACCCGAGGGCGCAGTTGTACCGATGTAAGAAACTATGGTACCAACAGGTATGGTAGCGTTAGTCGAAAGCCGCGCATCAGGCAACGTCCCCGTAGTAATATTACTGGCACTAATTCCACTACCTACTTTACTTCCGGTTAACGATCCATCAGCAAGGTCTTGAAGATTTGTACTTAATCTTGCATCGGGCACAGTACCCGAAGTTATGGTTGCAGCGTCAACCGTAACTACAGTTTGCGCTTGAAACGCATACGGCACTGCTGTGAGCATGGCGCGTGGTGTCAATTCTGCTTGTGTTCCATTTTTAACACCAATCCAATATTGTTGACTTCCTAATGTGTAGGGTAAAGATGTGTTGTTGTTACCTTGACCGTTTCCTAGAATTACTGTGAAAAGACCTTTAAATGTCTGTACTGAAATAGGGCCTTTTAAGAATGTTGCAGAGCCACCAGTTTCGACAGTATAGAATGAAAAAGTAATATCGTATGAAGCGTCTGTAACGGGTGCTCCAGATGCATCGGTAAGAAGCCCTTGATACGAAAGGGTTGTTGGTGTTTGAGCCAGACTTGCGCCAATCGTTATCGCTAAAAGAAAAACCGTAAATAATTTCTTCATACTCTATCTCAGTTTAGTGATTTTGACTTGGGTGTAGACTTCAGAAACACCAAAAGAATTTGGAGCTCCCAAACCATCAGTTATACCAGCATTGACCCTGTATTGAATCTCATATATCTTTGCTGTCGCTATCTCTAATACACCGTAAAGAAGTGAATGATTCGATCCTTCAGTTGCATCTCCCCTTGCGTACATAGAAGACCCAATAATGGGATTATTAGAATCAGATATGTTCCTTACTATAACTTTGTGCTGTGAACCCCGATAATTTGGCGCGGAAACTTCAATCAAATAGGCTCCGGATTTCAAAGTGAATTGGTTGGCAGATAATGTAACGAATGTGTTGTCACCTTCAACAGTATTCAAGTCGCGGGTTTGAAAGCTTCCACTAACAATAGATGTCCCTCCTGAGGCCCCGTTAGGTTTAACATCTTTCAAATAACATACTTTCGGAGTCAAAAAATACCAATCCGTTCCATTATGAAATTCCATTGTATGTTCCGTGGTGTTGTATCGTAGTTGCCCTTCTACCGGTGTACCGGGCCGTTGCGCGGTTGTGCCAGAGGCTAGCTTGGAGGCATCGGTACCGGTTAAAGAAATTACAGCATTTGATAATGTACCATCCGCCAAGTCAGTGAGGTCTGCATCAAAGGCCTGTACGCCTAAGTTTGTTCTTGCTAAAGCGGCTGTATTTGCACCCGTGCCACCGTTGGCAAGGGCAAGGGAGCCAGTAGTAATTTTTGTAGCATCAATACCTATACCTACTTGTGTGCCCGGTAATGTGCCGGTAATATTAGTAGCTGCAATGCTGTTGGCCGATTGCGCTACAAAAGCATATGGCACTGTGGTAAGTTTGGCACGCGGTGTAAGCTCTGTTCCTAGATAGGTAATGCCAATGGAACACGGTTGATCACCAAGTGATGCGGGCAATGGAGTATTCAATGCGGGTATGCCGCTTCCGAGAATAACAGTAAACAGACCTTTGTAGGCTTTAACGTCAAGCTCACGGGTTAGTGTTGGATCTATTGTTTCTGCTATTCCCTTATAAAACTGAAATTTTACTTTGACATCACCCTCCACGGATGTGCCACCAGTAGTGGTTAGAAAACCCTGATATGAAAGTGTGCCGGGCACTTGGGCAACGACTACCTTTAGGGTTAATACAAAGATTGTTGTAAGTAAAATTTTGTGAAACATAAAATCAGTTTTTGTTAAACCGATTTAGCGAAAGCATAAGTAGTCGGCAATACCTATTAATAGGTATTCTTTTCCATGCCATTGGCCTTAAGCCATTTTACTACACAAACCCCAGCACCTTAAGCAGATTGCTCATTTCTAAAGAGTCTCTCACTTGAAGTTTCTCCAGCATGTTGCGTCTGTGGGTGTTTACGGTATGCAAACTGATATTTAGGTTGGTAGCAATGTGTGTACTGTCATTGCCTTGATTAATCATCTGCGCAATTTCTAATTCGCGTTTACTTAATGACTCAAGCTCAGTTAGTTTTTTAGTAGCGATTTCAAATTGATACACCAAGTTTTCCTTACCGTTGGTTAGCCTAAGGTGGACGTTTTTGTCACTTTTATAATTTTGTATGTCCATGCAAATGGCTAACAAAATGGTAATGTGCCCTTCTTCATCATAACGCAAAACATAATCTTGCTGTAACAAAGTCTTAATGCCTGTTGGACCATTGATCTTATAATCCCAATAGCAACGATAATTTGGTTTATCATGGTCGGGCAATTTTTTGAAGTAATCATTGATGAGTTGACTGAAGCAGATCGCTGCATTTTGCGACTCAGGCATTATTGCATTAAAACCAAATTCAACACCTCCCTCCATATACTTTTCGTTAGGCCAGCCGGTAATTTCGTAAGCATTAGTACTTACGTGGAGGTATTGCATTTGCTTAATATCAATAACGCAAAATCCAAACTTGCTCAACGACAAGGCTTGCAGAAAAAAGGGATGTTCCTGCAGTATCCTTTCAATTTGTACGGTCGAGTTATCTTGTGGAGAAGAAGCGTTCCAATATTTTTTGAACTCTTTCCAAGAGTTTTCAGGTTGCATGGCTTTCGGTCTTTTGGTCGTTTAAACAAGATACATTTTTTAAAATAGAGTAAACTAGGTTCAGTTTATTGAATAAAGAAATACTCACAAAGGAGTATTCACCTTCACTCAAAGTATCTCTACCTTTGGTAACGATGATCAAGCTTGCTATTGTTGACGATGATTTGCGCCTTTCTTCATCCCTTAGGGAAGCGCTGATCGGGCTACCGGAAATAATGTCCATCCACATCTGCGACAGTGGCCAAAAGTTTATAGAAGAACTAAGTGCAATGATTCCTGTGAATCGTCCTGAAGTTGTACTCATGGATATTTCCATGCGGCTACCAACCGAAGGCATTGATACGACACGTTATCTAAAAGAAAAATTTCCTGACCTGCTCATTATCATGTTTACCATATCAGATGATGATGATCATATTTTTGAAGCCTTCAAGGCCGGTGCTGTTGGGTACTTATTGAAAAATGAATCACCTGTATTTATTGCAAAAACTATTTGCGATGTAAAAAATGGTGATGCGCAGGTATCGCCAGGTATTGCGCGAAAAATGATTCGCTTCTTTTCTTTATCGCAAAAAGAAAAATCGAAGTCAGAAACAAATGCTTTAGAAAATGAACGCTCGAACGAAATGCTTTCGATTCGTGAATTGGAAATTCTGGAGTTAGCGGCAAAAGGACATACCTATCAGCATATTGCGGATGCACTTTTTATTGCTTCAGGTACGGTGAAAAAACACATTCGAAATATTTTCGAAAAACTTCAGGTCAATAATAAAATTGAAGCGTTAAAAAAAATAGGGAAATTTCCAGTCTTATAGCGGGCAGATAACAGCTATAGTCGTTCCGTAATCGGGTAAAGACTCCACGTGCAAACTCCCCTGCATTTCTTCAGCCCTCTTGCGCATGTTGATAAGTCCGAAATGCTTTGCTACCGGATGATTGGTTGTTAAAAATCCTTTACCATTATCTGAAACTTTTATGATCAGTTGTAATTCCTTTTCAATCGTTATTAACAGCGAAATTTCTTTCGCGCCACTGTGCTTTAAACTGTTGTTCACTGCCTCCTGCACTACTCGGAATAGATTTACAGCCTGGACTGGCTTTAACTTTGTAAGTCCGAGTTCACCAGACACATCAACGATAAACCGGATGCCATCAGTTTGATCTTGAAGCCTCCAAAATAAATTATCTATCCGATCTTTAAACTCCTCCAGCGTAACTTCTTCTTTATGAATCGCCCAAATGGTGTCTCGTAATTCTACGATGGTGGCATCAATATTTTCACGTAGATGCGACACACGCTCTTGAGTCAGGCCATTTTCATTTTTAAGACTTCCAATCGCCAGCGATAACGAAGTAAGTTGTGTGCCGATATTGTCATGAAGATCTTTCGCTATCCGTTGCTTCTCTTCATTAACCATATGCTTAATCTCAGCTTCTTTGATTTTCTTTTGATATCGGTTTCGATTATAAAAGTTAAGGGATAGTAAAATCAAAACAAGAGCACTGGCACCGCTCACAATAAGGTTCATATTCTGACTGTTTTCCAGATTGATTTTGTTGATCAGATTAGCTTGTGTAAGGTCATATATTTCACGCTGTTTTTTCTTTGCCTCATACTGGGCATTTATTTCTTCCACCAATTCAATATTTCTCAAACTGAAAATAGAATCGGATAAAATTCTGTTTAAGTGTTCCATGCGAAACGCATTCTTTGAATCATCAATTTGATCAAATGTTTCGGCCAGTAATTCATAAACCGAAGTCATCTTTCGTTTGAAGGGCAACTGGTCATATATCGCCACGGCTTTGTTGGCAAAGAGCCGGCTATTTGCGTGGTCATTCAACAACGAATAGTTATAGGCGATCTCCGAAACAACGTAAGCGTAAACATCATTGTGGTGTTTGTCATTCCTGATAAGTCGTTCAGCCTCTTGTAACAGCAGCATACTTTTGTGAATATCATCTTTCCCATCCCGATACAGCGAACCAAGTTCACCTAACACATATACCTTCTCGCGAATTTGGAGACCGGGTTGAACGGCTAATGCTGAGTCATAGTATAGCTCTCCCAGTTCATAGTTTTGAATATTGGAATGTCGGTAAGCATAAGCACTTCCCAATCCGTAATAATTTAACGCTAAATCTTCGCCTTCAATTCTATGCTTTTTACAAATGGAAATTGATTTTTCAAAAGCATTTAGGGCATCATTAAAACGTCTTTGCTCAATGAATATCCAACCCAGCATACCGTATGACCGCACGACAATATCATGTCGTCCTATCTTCTCACCCTCTTTCAGCGTCTCTGTAAAAACTTCTATCGATTGCCTGTAAAGACCGCGGTAATAAAAATATTGTCCTTCAAACTCATAATTCAGTAACGCAGCAGTTTCATTGCCAATTTTTTTTGACAGAAGTACACCTCTCTTGGCTGTGGTCATGCAACTATCCAGTTCCATGTCCGTAAGGTATTCATAACTTAATTGAGCATATAGAAAAGCCTTTACAGAGTCACTTGGTTCATGCAGAATAATTTGTTGAAGGCTGTCTGAAGGATTCGTAAATAGAGTGAAGGATTGGAATGCTGCTGAGATCAAAAGAAAAGCCTTACACAACATGAACAATATTTTCTTTGAATTTAATTAATCATTTTGTGATATCATAAGCGTGATTGGAAATGATCGGTACATTATTGATTCAACTTCTAAAATCTAGTTTCGAGTCTAAGGTTTCGAGTTAAGTAAGAACCCGAAACCTTAGACTCGAAACTATTTCAATTCTTTAATTTTTATACTTCTAAACGATACCGCATCACCATGATCTTGCAATAAGATACGTCCATTCTCTGCCATGCCGAAATTTTCCCACGCTGCATATTTGCTTCGTGCCACAAGCGCTTTGTAAATATTATTGCCACGTTGATATTCAATTACCTTATATCCGTTTAGCCAATGTTCTACACGATTATCGGGATACACGATAACACGACCTTGATTCCATTCACCAATTTTTTTAACTCCTCTTGGATTTCTGTCGGCAGGAATCAGATCATACAAGGATGATAAGGTTCTGTTACCTACCACACCTTGTTTTGCGTCCGGATGTTTTTCATCATCCAGCACTTGATACTCCAGACCAATGGCTGAGCCTGAATTGTTTTCTTTCTCTGTTACAAAATATTTTACACCACTGTTTGCTCCCTCTGTTAATTTAAATTCAAATTGTAAATCGAAGGCTCCATATTCATTCAGGCTTACAATATCACCACCATTAGCAGACTCACCACCAACTGCTTTAACAACTTGTAGTGCTCCGTCTTTTATCTCCCATCCTTTCTCTGGAAACTTTTCTTTGTATGCGCCTCTCCAGCCGTTAGTGGTTTGTCCATCCCATAACAACGTTACACCATTCTTTTTTTCCTGCTCAGTCAACGTATTGGAAACAAGGTTCATCACAAAGATGTTGTCAACAGGTGACGGTTGAAGATTTTCTGTTTTGATACGAATATTTTTAAACCAAACGTGTTTGCCTGCTTCTTCTGGTTTACCGATTGAGTGCACTTGTAAAGCGATGAGACCTTTGATTGTCATATCGTCAGAAAGATTAGCACAGGGAATTCCGTTGATCCATGTACGCATTGAATTTCCAATGGCTTCGATGCGAACGGTATTCCATTGCTCATTGCGATACGCATTCTTCGCTGGAAGATTATATGCCAATGGATAAAGCCATTGTCTTCTCGACTCATCGTAAATTCCTCCACACCATTTTCTTGCAGAGGGGTCAATGTCTAACTGATATCCGAAAACTTTTCCATTCATATACTCTGGCTTACTTTCACTGCGGAATTGAATGCCGGAGTTTGTGCCATCATTCATCTTGAACTCAAGCTCAAGTATAAAATCCTGAAACATTTCTTCTGTGGATAAAAATGAATTGGGAGAACCTTCTGTTGTTGTTCCGATGATCATTCCATCTTTTACTTCATACTTAGCGGTTCCGTTAATTTGTTTCCAGCCTTTAAGATCTTTCCCATTGAAGAGATTTCGCCAACCCTTTTCATTCTTTTGAGCAGATGCAAGTGATGTAATACAAAGAAGCGCGAGTAATAATTTTTTCATTTCGTTTTGGATTCTAAGCCCTCTCCTCCGGAGAGGGCTGGGTGAGACTAAATATTTCCTTTATTAAATTCCTTTACAGCATAGTCGCAAGCGCGAGCTGTGAATGCCATGTAGGTTAATGATGGATTGACACATGATGATGAAGTCATGAATGAACCATCCGTTACAAAAACATTTTTTACTTCATGCATCTGGTTGAACGAATTGAGCACAGATGTTTTTGGATCACGACCCATTCTCACGGTTCCCATCTCATGATTGGCATTACCAGGGAAAGATGTGTTTACATATTGACTGATGTCTTTGTATCCTGCTGCTTCTAACATCTCTGCAGCAGAGTTCGCCATATCTTGTTGCATGGCTTTTTCATTTTCTCTGAATTCACAATCAACGCTAAGCGAAGGTCTTCCCCATTTATCTTTCAAATCAGTATTGAGTGTAACACGGTTATCTGAATAAGGCAGGCATTCACCAAACCCACCGAAGCCGATGTGCCATGAACCCGGAGTCATTACTTCTTTTTTTAATTCTTCACCAATGGATTGAGCGCCACCCCAACCTCCACGACTTGCTCCGCCTTGCAAACCAAAGCCGCGTATGTAATCACTTCTTTTTTCTGTCAGGTTTCGGAAACGTGGAACGTAAACGCCTACAGGTCTTCGTCCAAAATAATATTCATCTTCAAATCCGTCAACCTTTGCTGATGCTCCTGCTTGTTTGTGATGGTCCATTAAATTTCTTCCGACCTGATCACTTCCGTTTCCTAACCCGTTTGGAAAGCGAGTGCTTGTAGAGTTCAATAAGATGAACGCTGTTCCTAATGTAGCGGCATTGAGGAAAATAATTTTAGAGTAGAACTCTATTACTTCATTGGTTTCGGCATCAATCAACTCAACACCGATGGCCTTACCTTTCTGCTCATCGTAAAGAACTTTGTTCACTATTGAATTAGGTCGAAGTGTAAGATTGCCGGTTGCAAAAGCAGCAGGCATTGTGCTCGAGTTAGTGCTGAAGTATGCTCCATACGGACAACCACGATGACACAAATCGCGCGACTGGCAAACACCTCTTCCTTTTACAGGTTGTGTCAAGTTGGCCGAACGTGTAATGGTTAGTTTTCTGCCAGGGAAATTATTTTCCATCCTCGACTTGAAATCTTTTTCAACACAATTCATTTCCATCGGAGGCATGAATTTTCCATCGGGTAAATGTGGAATGCCTTCTGCCTGACCACTTACACCGATGAAGGATTCCACATAATCATACCAGGGAGAGATGTCTTTGTATCGAACGGGCCAATCAACGCCATGTCCATCTTGGAGGTTCGCTTCAAAATCGAGATCGCTCCATCGCCAGCAGGCTCGCGCCCACAAAAGAGAACGGCCGCCCACAACATCACCCCGAATCCAATCGAATCGCTTCGTTTCGTGATATGGATTTTCTAAATCGTTGATGTAGAATTGTTTGTTATCTGCCCGATAAGAATAATGACGAGCCTGAATATGACTCCGCTCTTTATCATCTATGGTTAATCGTGACCGATGTTCGAAATCCCAGGGATCTTTTGTGGATGTTGGGTAATTAGGGTGTTCAACAGGTTTGCCACGCTCCAGCATAAGCACCTTCAATCCTTTTTCGCACAATTCTTTCGCAGCCCAGCCTCCGCTAATTCCCGATCCCACCACGATGGCATCATAAGTTTGTTTTTCTTGGGCTGTCGTGTTTAGGTTCATGGTTTAAAATTCAGTCTAACAAGTTCTGAAAATCAGGAAGAATGCTGAAAATAACTTTTTCAAACGGTAACACAAGGTACAAGGTGGTAGGAACTAAGTACGAATTTGGTGCTTTACCTTGTTCCTCGTTCCTCTTACCTCGTTCCTCAAAATATTAAATCTTCACAATCCCTTCGTCATTCACTTCAGTGTTTTATTTTTGCCCAATTTTGTTCACCCCACTCCCATAAAAAATGCCAAGAGATAGAAGTATCCGTGCAGTCCTCATCATCGGAAGCGGTCCGATAATTATTGGTCAAGCCTGTGAGTTTGATTATGCTGGTTCCCAGGCTTCGCGTTCGTTACGCGAAGAAGGCATTGAAGTGGTACTGATTAACTCCAATCCGGCTACGATTATGACGGATAAGGTAACGGCAGACCATGTTTACCTTAAACCATTAACCAAAAAATCGATCCGCGAAATTCTCGAGAAACATAATATTGATGCTGTTCTTCCCACTATGGGCGGACAAACCGCATTGAACTTATGTATTGAATGCGAGAAAGCCGGAATTTGGGAACATTATGGTGTGCGCATCATCGGTGCCGACATTCAAGCCATTGAAACAACGGAAGATCGTGAGAAATTCAGGTTGAAGATGATAGAACTCGGTGTGGGCGTGTGTCAAGGAGGAACTGCGACCTCGTTTTTACAAGGAAAAGAAATTGCGCAAGAGATTGGCTTCCCATTAGTAATCAGGCCTTCTTATACATTAGGAGGAACTGGTGGAGCTTTTGTAAATAACCCAGAAGATTTTGATGAATTTCTAAATCGTGGTTTGCACGCATCACCTATTCACGAAGTGCTGGTGGAGAAAAGCATCATGGGCTGGAAGGAATATGAGCTTGAATTGCTGCGTGATGGCATTGGCAACATCATTATAATATGTTCGATCGAGAATTTCGATCCGATGGGAATTCATACTGGTGATTCTATCACTGTAGCTCCAGCTATGACATTGCCCGACACCGTTTATCAACACATGCGCGACCTCGCCATAAAAATGATGAATGGTATCGGTCAGTATGCAGGAGGATGTAACGTTCAGTTCTCACTCAATCCGGATAATGATGAAGACATCATTGGGATTGAAATTAATCCACGCGTTTCGCGCTCATCAGCCCTGGCATCTAAAGCAACGGGCTATCCAATCGCAAAGATCGCGGCCAAGCTTGCTATCGGTTATAACCTTGATGAATTAAGTAATGCCATTACCGGAACAACAACGGCATACTTCGAACCTGCTATTGACTATGTAATTGTAAAAGTGCCGCGTTGGAATTTCGATAAGTTTCATGGAGCAGATCGTTCACTTGGTTTGCAAATGAAATCCGTTGGTGAAGCAATGGGTATTGGAAGAAATTTCCAGGAGGCATTGCAGAAAGCATGTCAGTCTTTAGAAATTAGAAGAAATGGTTTGGGTGCCGATGGTAAAGAACTTACCAAGCAGGATGAGTTATTACACAGTCTTGAGCACCCTAGCTGGAATAGAATATTTCACATTTACGATGCACTTAAGTTAGGTATACCGCTTAAGACCGTTCAGAAGCTAACGAAAATTGATCGCTGGTTCCTGAAACAAATTGAAGAGCTCGTTGATCTCGAAAAAGAAATTTCGAAACTGGAGTTGAATACCATCTCCACTGAGTTGATGCGCAAGGCAAAAGAAAAAGGTTTTGCCGATCGACAGATTGCCTACATGTTGGATTGCTATGAAAGCGATGTGTACAAGAAGCGCAAAGACATGGGCATTAACCGTGTTTACAAAGTGGTGGATACTTGCGCAGCAGAGTTTGAAGCGAAGACCCCTTATTTTTATTCAACCTTCGATGAGGAAAACGAATCAATCGTAACAACGAAGAAGAAAGTAGTTGTTTTAGGTTCTGGGCCAAACCGCATCGGACAAGGAATTGAATTCGATTACTCATGTGTACACGGTGTGCTGGCTGCAAAAGAATGTGGTTATGAAACCATCATGATCAATTGCAATCCGGAAACCGTTTCAACTGATTTTGATATTGCTGATAAACTATATTTCGAACCAGTTTTCTGGGAACACATTTACGAAATCATCCTTCACGAAAAACCAGAAGGTGTTATCGTTCAACTTGGTGGACAAACTGCATTGAAGCTGGCGGAGAAACTTCACAAGTACGGAATCAAAATTATTGGAACATCATTCGATGCACTTGATTTAGCTGAAGATCGTGGAAGATTTTCCAGCTTATTAAAAGAACTTGCGATTCCATATCCGGAGTTTGGTGTTGCTACAAATGCTGATGAAGCGATTGAAGCTTCCAAAATAATTGGATTCCCATTGCTTGTTCGCCCTTCTTATGTATTGGGTGGACAAAGCATGAAGATTGTGATTAACGAGCAAGAGCTCGAAGATCACATCCTCGATATCTGGAAACACTTGCCTGAGAATAAAGTATTGCTAGATCACTTTTTAGATGGAGCGATTGAAGCAGAGGCCGATGCAATTTGCGATGGAGAAGATGTTTACATCATCGGCATCATGCAGCACATTGAACCGGCAGGTATCCACTCCGGTGATTCGTATGCTGTGTTGCCTCCCTATAATTTGGGTGATTTGATCATCAAACAAATTGAGCATTATACACATAAGATTGCATTAGCATTAAAGACAGTTGGCTTGATCAACATTCAATTCGCAATCAAGAATGATAAAGTGTACATCATTGAAGCGAATCCACGTGCATCGAGAACCGTTCCGTTTATATGTAAAGCGTATGATGAGCCTTATGTAAACTACGCAACGAAGGTGATGCTGCGCGAGAAGAAAGTGAAAGACTTTACTTTCCGTCCAACCAAGAAAGGATACGCCATTAAAGAACCGGTGTTCTCCTTCCATAAATTCCCTGAAGTAAATAAGGAACTAGGTCCTGAAATGAAATCAACGGGAGAAGCCATCTACTTCATTGATGATTTGATGGATGATTACTTCATGAAGATTTACTCAGAGCGGAATCTGTATTTGAGTCGATAGACTTTAGTAGCAAGATTTTAGACAATAGACAGAGCCCGATAGTATTCGGGTTTTGTTTTTTTGATGGTCTTTGTACCTTTCAATATGCCGAATCTCTACATTATTGCGGGCTGCAATGGAGCGGGCAAGACAACTGCTTCTTATACCGTTTTGCCGGAAATGCTTAACTGCAAAGAGTTTGTGAACGCAGATGAAATAGCGAAAGGACTTTCACCATTTCAACCAGAAACAGTTTCGTTTGAGGCGGGGCGGATTATGCTTCAAAGGATTCGCGATTTAATTAGAATCGGGGATGATTTTGCTTTTGAAACTACACTCTCAACACGAAGCTATTTGCCGTTCTTGAAGGAGGCGAAACAGAAAGGATTTTCTATTGTCCTTTTCTTTTTTTGGCTTGAATCGATTGAACTTGCAAAAGCACGTGTTAAAGCAAGGGTATTGGGTGGAGGGCATTCAATTCCTGAAGATGTTATTGAAAGACGTTATTTTCGAGGTTTAAAGAACCTTTCTGAATTTATTCCATTGGCTGATCGTTGGATAGTGGCAGATAATTCGAATAATATCGTCTCTATCATCGCTGACGGAAAATCAAATGTTGACATTGCTGTACATTATCCGGAACTTTGGGCAAAAATTAAGATGACACAATGAGCACAGCGGACTCAGTTTCAATAAAAGAGAAATTTATAAAAGGACTTGAGCTTTCTCGTCAGCGATTAATCGCATTGAAAAAGAAAGAGGGTGGCGAATTGATCTTCTCTAAAAATGGTAAGGTATTTATTGTATCGGCAAAAGATTTAAAGTAACAATCGAACAAAGCATAATCACATGAAGTATATTATAGTACTGGGTCTTATTATCTACATTATCTATAAAGTCAGCTCTTTCTTTTTTCGAGCGGGTGCAGCTTCGCAAGAGCTTAACGATTTGAAGAGGAAACAAAATCAACCACCACCAGGTCCTAAAAAGAGTAAGCTTAAAGGTGGCGATTACGTTGACTACGAAGAAGTAAAATGATTTAGTTTCGAGTTTAAAGTTTTGAATAATAGAACTTCAAACTCGAAACGTTGAACTCGAAACCCGAAAATGAAAATCCATTTCCATAAATACCAAGCAACGGGCAACGACTTTGTCGTGGTGGATAACCGCCTGGGTGAGTTGTCGTTTACGAAAGCGGAGATTGAAAGAATCTGTGACCGCAAGTTTGGTATTGGTGCCGATGGATTGATGTTAATTGAAAAACATCCTTCTCTGCATTTTAATCTCGAATATTTTAACAGCGATGGAACGCAAAGTTTGTGTGGCAACGGAAGTCGCGCGGCAGTTCACTTTGCATCGCAGTTGGGGTTGGTGAATGGCAAAGCAAGTTTTCAGGCCTATGATGGACCGCATCATGCCGAGCTCTCTTCGAATGGTATCGTCCGTTTAAAAATGAATGATGTAAAGGAAGTGAAGAAAATCGGTGAAGATTTTTTTATTCACACTGGTTCTCCACACTTTATTCGCTTTGTCAAAGACATTCATAATTATCCTGTTTTTGAAGAGGGTAGAAAAATCCGCTACAGTGATGATTATAAACCCGGTGGCACGAATGTAAATTTTGTCGAACTCCATCCTAATAATACCATCACAGTTCGTACTTATGAGCGAGGTGTAGAAGATGAGACGCTTTCCTGTGGAACTGGTGTAACAGCGGCTGCGCTGGCTGTTTCATATCGTCAGTATTCATCACCTGTGCACATCAAAACCCGCGGAGGCGACCTTTCTGTGGAGTATAAATCCGGACAGGCAGGCACATTCGAAGAAATTTTTCTGATTGGCCCTGCCAAAATGGTGTTCGAAGGCGATTTGGTTCTATAATTGCCATCCCTGAATCTCAAAAAACAACTTAACTTTAGGCCCCTTAAAGGGTCGTGATCCGTTAATTATTATCCGTTATGCGGATGGCGTTTTAACGAGTAACGATTAACAGATAAACAGAACTATGCTGAAACTCATTGCCAAAATTTTCGGAACCAAATCAGAGAAGGATATCAAAGGTATTATGCCTTTGGTTGAGCAAACTAAACAAGAAGGAGAAAAGCTGAAGACCATTAGCCACGATCAACTCCGAAATGAGACAAAAGAAATCCAGGCTTTTATAAACCAGGAATTAAAAGATATTGACGATCAGCTTGCAGCTCTCCATGATAAAGTTGCCAACTCACCCGAGCTTGATATAAACGATAAGGAAGCCATCTTCGCACAAATTGATGCGCTTGAAAAAACACGTAATACCGAGTTAGAGAAGGTGTTGATGAAGGTGCTTCCAAAAGCATTTGCCATCGTACGCGAAACGGCAAGACGGTTCAAAGAAAATGAATACTTAGAAGTAACAGCGCTGGATTTTGACCGTCAGTTTTCAGCAACACATGAAAACATAAAGATATCGGGTGACAAAGCACTTTGGCATAATCAATGGATGGCAGGTGGAAATTTGATCACCTGGGACATGGTGCATTACGAAGTGCAGATCATTGGTGGTATTGTGTTGCATCAAGGTAAAATTTCTGAAATGGCAACAGGTGAAGGTAAAACCCTTGTGGCTACATTCCCTGCCTTTCTTAACGCGTTGGCAAAACGTGGTGTCCACATTGTGACTGTAAATAATTACCTCGCTACTCGTGATAGTGAATGGATGGCACCGATCTTCCAGTTTCATGGCATCAGTGTAGATTGTATTGATAAGCACGAACCGAATTCCAACGAACGCAAAGCAGCTTATCGCGCTGACATTACTTACGGAACCAACAACGAGTTTGGTTTTGATTACTTGCGCGATAACATGGCGAAAGATCCAGATGAACTGGTTCAACGCGCGCATCATTATGCGATGATTGATGAAGTTGACTCTGTGTTGATCGATGAAGCCCGCACACCTTTAATTATTTCAGGACCAATTCCACGTGGTGACGAACATGAGTTTTACGATTTGAAGCCACGGATTTTTAAACTGGTGGAAGCGCAGAAAAAACTGGTGAATGAATATTTGAACGAGGCCAAAAAATTACTAAAAGAGAACAATGAAAAGGAGGGTGGCCTTCCGTTGTTCAGGGCACATCGTGCCATGCCTAAGCACAAGCCATTGATCAAGTACCTCAGCGAAAGCGGAGTAAAAAACATCTTGCAGAAAACAGAAAACTATTATTTGCAAGACAATAAGCGCAATATGCCGGAGGCGGATAGGCCTTTGTTTTTCATCATCGATGAAAAAGACAACAGCGTTGATCTTACTGAAAAAGGAATTGATTTGATTACGGGTGAAGGTGAAGATCCAAAATTCTTCATCATGCCGGAAATAGGAACCGAGCTAAACAAGTTAGAGAAAGATAGTTCGTATGATGATACTACAAGACTTCACCGCAAAGAAGAATTAATTCGCGAGTATCAGACAAAATCACAACGCATACACAGCGTAAACCAGTTGTTAAAGGCGTATACACTTTTCGAAAAAGATACGGAATACATTATTGTTGATGGCAAAATCAAAATTGTAGATGAGCAGACCGGTCGTGTTCTCGATGGCAGACGTTACTCGGATGGTTTGCACCAGGCTATTGAAGCAAAAGAAAATGTAAAGGTTGAAGACGCTACACAAACGTACGCTACTATCACCTTGCAAAATTACTTCCGCATGTATCATAAGCTTGCGGGTATGACAGGTACAGCGGAAACAGAAGCAGGAGAACTTTGGGATATTTACAAACTCGATGTTGTTACCATTCCAACCAATCGTCCAGCCATCAGAAAAGATTATGAAGATCTCGTGTACAAAACCATGCGCGAGAAATTCAATGCTTCTATTGATGAGATTGTAAAACTCACAGGAGAAGGAAGACCTGTACTGGTAGGAACAACATCCGTGGAAATTTCAGAATTGATCAGCCGGATGTTGCAGATCAGAAAGATTAAGCATCAGGTATTAAACGCGAAACAACACCAACGTGAAGCGGAGATTGTTGCTGAAGCTGGTAAGCCAGGAACGGTAACGATCGCCACCAACATGGCGGGTCGTGGTACGGATATAAAGCTTACTCCAGAATCGAAAGCTGCTGGTGGATTAGCGATCATTGGTACAGAGCGTCACGAATCAAGACGTGTAGACAGACAGCTTCGCGGTCGTTCAGCGCGTCAGGGTGATCCGGGTACAACGCAGTTTTATGTTTCGTTGGAAGATAACCTCATGCGTCTTTTCATGCCTGAGCGTATTGCCCGCATCATGGATAAACTCGGCTTGAAAGAAGGTGAAGTTATTCAACACTCCATGGTAACGAGTTCGATTGAACGCGCACAGAAGAAAGTAGAGGAGAACAACTTTGGTATTCGTAAGCGCTTGCTGGAATACGATAACGTAATGAACTCGCAGCGCGAGGTAATTTACAAACGCAGAAGAAATGCCTTGTTTGGAGAACGTCTTGAGTTGGATATTCTTACGATGTTATTTGATACATCCGAAGACATGGTGATTAATGCGAAGAATGCAAATGACTATGACAGTCTCCGTCTCAATGCTTTGACAACTCTTGGTATTGATTACGAAATCTCAAAAGAGACCTTTGCAAAATTTGATTCGAACAAATTGACGGATGACTTGTACAACAAGGCATTAGTACATTACAATCAAAAGAACAAGGCTGTTGCAAATAAGGCAATGCCAATTATTACCGATATTTTCCGAACACGTGGATCTGTAGTAGATAACATTCAAGTACCTTTTACCGATGGTAAAAAACAAATTGGAGTAGTTACTAACCTGGCGAAGAGTGTGCAATCGAATAACGTAGAGTTGATCAAGTCAATGGAAAAGATGATCACCTTGGCCATCATCGATCAACTCTGGAAAGAACACTTGCGAGAGATGGATGATTTAAAACAATCCGTTCAAAACGCAGTGTATGAACAGAAAGATCCGCTCTTGATTTATAAGTTCGAAGGATTTGAATTGTTCAAACGTTTTGTAGCGAAAGTAAATGAAGAAACTATTTCATTCTTGTTAAAGGCGGACATACCGATTCAACAACCCGATCAGGTTCAGGAAGCCCGCGCGCAACGTAGTCGTGTGAAGTTGAATGAGCAGAAGGAAGAATCGAAATCATTGTTGAGCGGTGGAGGAGGACAACAGCAAGCTCAGCCAAACCGACCGCCACAAGAGAAAGTAATGCCTGTAAAATCAGAAAAGGTAGCAGGGCGTAACGACAAGGTAAGCGTTCAATATCCTGATGGAACGGTATTGCGTGATGTGAAGTATAAAAAAGTGGAAGACGATATTTTGAATAACAAGTGCATCGTAATTGATTAATTATGCAACAGCTTCGAATTTCTTTTCGTATTATTTTAATTGCCCTCGTGCTGGGAAGTTGTGCTACTCAAAAGACTAACACAACTTCCACGCAGGGCGGAAAGTATTCTGAAGATCTTTCGATCTGGAGGCCAAAAGTGGAGGCTGTTAACAACACAACTACTGCCATTGCTGGTAATGAAAGAAAGCAAACTGCATATGTAGAGCCGAAGTATTCAGTGAATAAGCAAATTGATGTTGTGCTCGACAGCATGGATCGATACAACTTATCGCGCAATTACATTGACGGTTTCACCATCCAGATTTACGTGGGCTCAAAAAAAGAAGATGCTTTGTCTGCTAAGAAGCAGCTAACGACACTTCTTCCGGATATGGATTCAGAGGTTCAGTATCTGCAACCTAACTTCCGGGTGAAGGTAGGTAAGTACTTCAATCGTCTAGAAGCACAACAAGATTACAGTGAAGTAAAACGATATTTCAGCAGCGCTATTATTGTTCCAGATAAGCTGATTATTGAAAAATAATATTGAGGTTTAAGCTTAGTGCCTCTTTGAGTTTTAGTGCATTTGTGGCAAGAGATGATTGACGCCACGAAGACACTAGAGTTCACGAAGGACGCTTTGTCCCACTCAGGTAAAATCACACTAATTCCTTTTTGAATAATGTGAAGGCTCTGCTCCATGCAAGTTTGGCTGCTGCTTCATTATAGCGAGTAGGTGCTGTATCGTTGTGAAACCCGTGTTGAGCGCCTTCATAAATAAATAGTTCGTATCGAGTACCTGCTTTTTTCAACGCTTCTTCATAAGCGGGAATACCAGCATTAACACGTTCATCCAAACTGCCATAATGTAATTGGAGGGCCGCTTTAATTTTTGGTACATCAGCTGCTTCCGGTTGACGTCCATAAAAAGGAACGGCAGCTTTTAAATCGGGAACATTCACCGCTAATTGGTTTGCCATCGCTCCACCCCAGCAAAAACCAACGCAGCCAAATTTTTCAGTACAATCTTTCCTCGTTTTCAGATAGGTAAAGGCATCTATAAAATTCTTTTGAGTTTTCGCGGCATCGAGCTTTGTAAATAATTCACGAGCCTGATCCGTATCGGCCGGTGTTCCACCAAGAGGTGAAAGTGCATCCGGTGCGAATGCTATAAAACCCTCGAGTGCGGCTCTTCTTGCAACGTCTTCAATGTGCGGATTTAATCCCCGGTTCTCATGAATGACAACAATGGCAGGAAGTTTCTTTTTTTCTTTTGGCCGCGCGAGGTATGCTTTCATTTCAACTCCATCACTTTGATAGGTAATCCGTTCGATTGTCAGTCGGTCATCATCCTGATGAATGGTCTCTGCTTTGGCATAGTTAATTTCCAAAAAAGGAAGAACAGCCAATGCAGCTGCAGTGCTACCGGTAAGCTTTGTTAATTTCTTTAGAAAATCTTCGCGCGACAAAGGCTTATGGGTGTATTCATCGAAGAGGTTGATAATTCGCTGATCCATGGTAGTGATTGGTTAAGTTAGGATGATTGAAAAGTAAGCAATAGGCAGTATACAGTAGGCAAAGTAATCAACCATAATTTTAAGTTATAGTTTGCCTATTATTTTTTGCTTACTGCCTACTCTCTTTGCCGACTGCCTACTAATTCACCATTCGTGAAGATACTAACAACTTATAGTATTCAAGGAGTTTTAGATGAATGGATTCCCTTCCTCCAAACCCAAAAATCATTAGCTTTGGCAACGGATGCCTACATAGGTCTCCGCTTAACCAGACGCTTTTATCATGTGGAATAAACTCGCAGAAGGAATTATCCGCTTTCGCCTGCCTTTCATTGTCCTGATTGGCCTCATCACGTTAGTGATGGCTTTCTATGCTTCAAAAGTAGAGATGAGCTATGACTTCGCCCGCACGGTTCCACCAGAGGATCCGGATATGGTGTACCTCAACAAATTCAAAGAACAGTTTGGGGAAGACAGCAACATCATTGCTGTGGGTATGAAAGACAGTTCCATATATCAGATCGAAAACTTTCAAGCTTTTCGCGAACTCACAACCAATATCAAAAACATAAAAGGAGTTGTTCAGATTGTGGCGTTGCCAAGATTGAAGATGATCTTAAAAGATACGGCCAACGCCAAGTTCTATCTCAAGAATATTTTTCCTGATACCATTTCATCACAGGCTCAACTCGACACCTTATTTCAGTTGATGATGGGGCAGAAGGTGTATTCCAGCCAGCTCATCAATTCCAACAATGGTGCAATGATGATGTTGGTTTCGGTGCAGAAAGAAGTGATGAACTCTTCGGCTCGTGTGGCGATGACACAGGAGTTACTGGATGTAGGAAAGAAGTTTGAAGAAAAGACAAAGATCCAATTGCGCTATGCCGGCTTGCCGTTCATCCGCACCGTAGTGGCGAACGCGTTGCGTAACGAAATGAAAATTTTCCTTATCGCATCAGCCTTAGTTACCGGATTGATCATGTTTGTTTTCTTCCGATCGTTCCGCGCGGTTCTTTTCTCGATGATCATTATCGGGATATTGGTGATTTGGGTATTGGGTACATTGGTGTTATTTGGATTTAAGATCACGTTATTAAGCGGATTGATTCCACCGGTTATCGTCACGATCGGGATTACGAACGCTATATACCTCTTGAATAAATATCACCTCGAGTTTGCCAGAACACAGAATAAGATTGAAGCCATCACTGCCGTGGTGCGTAAGATGGGACTCGCTATGTTCCTAACCAATCTCACTGTTGCAATTGGGTTCTTGACTTTACTTGCAACCGACATCACCATTCTTCGCGAGTTCGGTATTGTAGCCGGTATCAACATCATGGCATTATTCTTTGTCAGCCTTATTATGATGCCGAGCATTTTCTATTGGCTTCCTGTTCCTTCACCGAAGCATTTGAAGCACTTGAATTTCAAAATCATGGGGGCCTTCCTCCGACAGGTAGATGTAATGGTGCATCGTCATCGTTCATGGATTTACATTGTGTCCATTGCCGTAGCTGTTATTTCTGCTTATGGAATTTCAACACTCAGGTCAGTGTCGTTTATGGTGGATGATGTTCCGGAAGAAAGTCAGGTGAAGAAAGATTTGAAATTTTTTGAAGCCAACTTCAGTGGCATTATGCCATTGGAAATGGTGATTGAATTTAAAACCAAAAAGAGAAGACCCGTACTCGATGTAAAAAATTTAGCGAAGGTAGAAGAGTTTGAAAGTTTCCTGGACTCAATAACAGTAATGTCGAAGCCGGTTTCAGTGTTGAGTTTTTTCAAAGCAGCGAAGCAAGCATTTTACAACAACAATCCAGATCGATTCTCATTACCTAGTAAGAGCGAGGGCGCTTTTATTTTGCGATACATGAAAGGACAGTCTGATGAAACCGGTGTGTTCAAATCGTTTGTGGACACTACATTTACGAAGATGCGCATCTCCGTTCAGATTGCGGATATCGGTTCGGTAAAACTGGATTCATTGGTGCATGATGTAATCGAACCGAAGATGCAATCCATTTTTGTATCAACTGAAAAAGATTCGGTCGTTACAGCCATTACAGGTTCTACTAAAATATTCATCAAGGGAAATAAATTTTTGATCGCCAATCTAAAGGAGAGTTTATTGTTGGCGATTATACTCATCACGCTCTCTATGGCTTTTCTATTTGCCAATGTGCGGATGATCATCATCTCGCTTGTGCCAAATGTTTTGGCACTGATGATTACGGCTGGATTAATGGGTTACTTTAACATTCCGCTGAAAGCGAGCACGGCATTGATCTTTAGTATTACATTTGGTATTTCGGTTGATAACTCCATTCGTTTCCTGGCGAAGTATCGACAAGAGATTTTAGCGAACAACTTTTTTATCCCGGTTGCCGTGAGCGATAGTATCCTGGAAACAGGTAAGAGTATTATGTACACCTCAATTGTGTTGTTTGCAGGCTTCATCATTTTTGCATTCTCTTCTTTTGGAGGAACCATTGCCTTGGGAGTACTTACCTCTACCACATTAGTCATCTCGATGTTCACCAATTTGATTTTGCTTCCAGCTTTAATCATGACGTTCGACAAGCCAAAACGCAAAAAGGATTACATGATTATCGATGATTTTGATTCTTCTTTTTATGGCGAGCATGAAGATGAAGAAATTGATCTTAGCAAGATTAAGATTCATGATAGGAGTGGTTCTGCGGAATAATTGACCTAAATTATTTATAGCCCAGGCTTTAAACCCTGGGCTATAAAATATGACACCGTCTTTAATCTAAAACACTCGAATCACCTCATTGTCCCCTTCAGTGGACTCTTTACCAAAAAGAAATATCTTTGCGCCTTACTTAAAACCGTAGTTCGGGAAATCTATCTCTTTTCGTCAAAATGGCCGGCAAATACAACGAATACAAAGCACTGAATTTCGCACAGATCGCGGGTGAAATCCTCGAATTCTGGAAGAAAGAAAAGGTTTTTGAAAAATCAGTATCCAATCGCGAGGGTGCTCCTACCTTCACATTCTACGAGGGCCCTCCTTCGGCCAATGGAACTCCAGGCATTCACCACGTAATGGGCCGCACCGTAAAAGATGTTTTCTGCCGCTATAAAACCCTCAAGGGATTTCAGGTAAAGCGTAAAGGAGGCTGGGATACACATGGCTTGCCTGTAGAACTCCAGGTTGAAAAGCAACTGGGCATCACCAAAGACGATATCGGTAAAAAGATTTCGATTGAAGATTACAACAAGAAGTGCCGTGAAACGGTGATGATGTACAAAGATCAGTGGGACGACCTGACCGTGAAAATGGGATATTGGGTTGATCTTGAAAATCCCTACATCACCTACGAAAAAGAATACATCGAGTCCATCTGGTACATACTGAAAGAGTTTTACAAGAAAGGACTTTTATATAAAGGCTATACCATTCAGCCTTATTCGCCATCGGATGGTACGGGTTTAAGTTCACATGAACTCAATCAACCGGGCTGTTACAAAGATGTGAAAGACACATCCATCGTAGCACAGTTCAGTGTGAAGCACGATGCAAAATCAGAATTTTTATTCAAGAGCACCAATAAACATATTTACATCCTTGCTTGGACTACTACTCCTTGGACACTTCCATCGAATACATCTTTGGTGGTGGGTGATAAGATTAATTATGTGCAAGTAAATACATTCAATCCGTACACATTCAAACCAGTAAGTGTAGTATTGGCGAAGGATCTTGTTGGAAAATATTTTTCAGAAAAGAACAAAGACCTGAAGCTTGAAGATTATAAGTCAGGAGATAAAGCAATTCCGTTTCAGATCGTACAAGAGTTTAAAGGAAAAGATTTAGTTGGCATTCGTTACGAACAGCTGATGCCTTACCTCCAGCCATTGTATGATGCAGAGAAAGCATTCCAAGTAATCGCTGCGGATTTTGTTACCACGGAAGATGGAACCGGTATTGTACACTCATCACCAACATTTGGTGCAGACGATTTTCGTGTGTCAAAACAAAAGGGAATTCCACCGCTCACCGTTAAAGATGAGATCGGTAATGAAACACCTACTGTTGATAAGAAAGGTAAATTCATCAACGTCATCGGAGAAAAACTGAAAGAGGGTGTTGCAAAGTATAACATCAAAACACACAAGCCTCTTGGTGCGGACGATTTTTACGTAAAGAATTATACAGATGAAGATGAGAATCATCCTGATTACAAAAACACGGACGTTATTATCTCCATCATACTCAAAGAAGAAAACAAAGCATTTAAAGTAGAGAAGTACGAACATACCTATCCGCATTCATGGCGCACGGATAAACCAGTATTGTATTATCCATTGGATGCATGGTTCATAAAAACCACGGCATTGAAAGATCGCATGGTGGAGTTGAACAAAACCATCAACTGGAAACCAGAATCAACAGGCACAGGAAGATTTGGAAACTGGTTAGAAAATTTAGTGGATTGGAATTTATCACGCTCCCGTTTTTGGGGAACACCACTTCCAATCTGGAGAACAAAGGATAACAAAGAAGAAATTTGCATTGGCTCGATTGATGAGTTGAAAGCAGAGGTTGAAAAGGCTCGCAAAGCGGGAATTGCAAATGCGAACTTTGATACTTCAAAAGCGGACTTCGATTTGCATCGTCCGTATGTGGATGATATTATTCTGGCAAGCTCGACAGGCGAACCAATGTATCGCGAAACCGATTTGATCGATGTGTGGTTTGATTCCGGTGCGATGCCGTATGCGCAATGGCATTATCCATTCGAGAACAAAGGAGATTTTAATCAAAGCTACCCAGCTGATTTTATTGCTGAAGGTGTAGATCAAACGCGCGGTTGGTTCTTTACACTTCACGCCATCGCTGTAATGTTGTGTGACAGCGTGGCCTTTAAAAACGTAATCTCCAACGGACTTGTATTAGACAAGACTGGTAATAAAATGTCGAAACGGAAAGGTAATGTTGTCAATCCGTTTGAAGCATTGGAACAATACGGTCCTGATTTAGTGCGCTGGTACATGATTGAAAATGCACCACCATGGGATAACCTAAAGTTTGACTTTGATGGGATCACCGAAGTGCAACGCAGATTTTTCGGTACACTTCAAAATACATATTCGTTCTTCGCGCTATATGCGAACATCGACAACTTTGTGAAGGATGAGATGAATACGGTATCACACGATCAGTTGAGTAATCTTGATCGATGGATCATTTCTAAACTTCAATCGCTCATCGTTGAAGTAACAAATGCATTCGATGCATACGAACCTACGCGTGCTGCACGTGCTACGCAAGAATTTGTGAACGATCATCTTTCGAATTGGTACGTACGCTTAAATCGCAAGCGCTTCTGGAAAGGTGAAATGTCAGATGATAAAAAGATTGCATATGAAACATTGTATGAGTGTCTTTTGGTTACAGCACAATTAATGGCACCAATCGCACCATTCTACGCAGAGTGGCTGTATAAAAACCTGACAGATAACATTCGCGATAGAGCAATTAAGAATAATGCACCATTGCGTCACATCTCTGCTCACCTTACTGATTTAATAAAAGCAGAGCCGAAACGTATTGATACGGAATTAGAACAGTCGATGGAATATGCGCAGCGCATTTGTTCGCTTGTACATTCTATTCGTAAGAACGCAAAGATAAAAGTTCGCACACCACTCTCGCGTATTCTACTTCCGGTACTGGATGAGAAATTCGCGAGTAGAATTAAAGGTGTAGAAGATATTATTCTGGCTGAAGTAAATGTAAAGTCGATCGAATACATTGATGATGCATCCGGAGTATTAGTGAAGAAAGTGAAACCAAACTTCGCGAAACTCGGAAAGCAATATGGTCCGAAGATGAAAGAAGTTTCTGCAGTGATCAATGCACTCACAAAAGAAGAGATCAGCACCATCGAGAAAAAAGGAACACTGTCGAAAGATGGTTTTGATTTGGTGTTGGATGATGTTTTGATTTCATCAGAAGATATCCCAGGATGGTCGGTTGTATCAGAAGGCGGTATTACGGTGGCTCTTGATATTACCATTACAGAAGAATTGAAGAAAGAGGGTATCGCCCGTGACTTTGTTAATCGGATTCAAAACCTGCGCAAAGAAATGGGTATGGAAGTGCTGGATAAGATCGGTATTGAAGTGGAGAAAGATGGTGAAGCAATGACTGCTGCACTTACTGAATTCAAAGACTACATCAGCACCGAAACACAAGCACTTACTTTAGAATTGAAAGACGCAGTTTCCGATGCCACCGATGTGGATATGGATGAATTTGTATTGCGCGTGAAAATTAGTGTGAAGAAGTAAAAATTGTCCACTGACTACAGTCGACTGTCGACCGTGGTCTGTTGACGTTATTTAACCAGTTGAATTAAAAATGAAAACGTACAAATATTTTTTACTTGCCCTTCTCATCATTGTTATTGATCAGACTTCAAAGTTGCTGGTGCACCATTACATGTATATTGGGCAGGAGATTACATTAATCGGAAACGATACGCGTGGATTCAAATTACATTACTTATTAAATCCAGGTATGGCCTTTGGAATTCGCTGGGAAAATGAGTTTGGCAAACTGACACTAACGTTATTCCGCATCGTAGCTATGGTTGGTATCGGGTATTATCTCGTGAAGATGGCGATGCGCAATGTCCATAGTGGTTTCCTCTATTGCATGGCGTTGATACTCGGTGGAGCTGTGGGAAATGTAATTGATAGCACATTTTACGGAGTGTTCCTGTATAATAGCCCTCTTGGTTCACCCACACCGTGGTTTCATGGACAAGTAATTGACATGTTGTTCTTCCCACTCTTCGGGTTCGATTGGCCACAATGGGTACCCTTTCTTGGCGGAGGAAAATTCTTGTTTTTCAGTCCCGTGTTTAATATTGCTGATTCGTCAATCTTTATTGGCGTCCTGATCATTCTACTCTATCAAAAGAAATTTTTTGGAGAGAAACATAATGAAGATTTACCAACAACAACACCTGACCCGATTTCTGTTGAGGATTATTTAGATGGCAATCCTGTAAAGGAAACACCAGAGGATAATAGCTTATAATAAACAGCTACTTAATTTCCCGAATCCTGTGTCGTCTTCCTTGCCACAATGCCTCTTTCCGAACGGCATCGTGAATGCTCGCGTTCACTTCATACCCTACTAATAGAACAATAGTGATCAGTTGAATCCACACCATAATGGCGATGAGCACACCAATGGATCCATACACTTTATTGTAGGTTGAGAAGTTTGAAACATAATACGAGAAGCCATACGAAACCGCCATGGAAAGTACAGTGGCGAGAAACGAACCAATTGAAAAGAATCTCCAGTTATAATGAATGGCGGGTCCAAAGTAGTAGATCGTGGCGATGGAGAGAAAGAAGCTCACAAAGATAACAACGAAGCGAAGTACAAAGAGTAGAAATACCGCGAAGTCGCTGATGTTTATCCAGGAGAGTGTCATGATGTAATCCAATACAAGTTGCCCGACAATCAATAAAATCATTGAAAGAAATAATACGAAGGTCATGTTAAAGGTAAGGCCAGTAGCAATTACTCTCATTTTAATAGCACCACGATTTTCAATGGTTCGATAGCTGGCATTAAAAGCCCGCATTAATGCCATCATTCCGTTGGTAGATAAGAACAAAGCAAAAATAAAACCAATGGACAACAATCCACCCCGCTGGTTACTCAGAATATCCAATATTGTTGACGATACAACATCGACCATGCTTGTGGGCATTTGACCTTTAAGGAAATGAAGAATACTATCCTTATTTATTTCAGGAAAATATACAGTGATGTATGGAATTAAAGTAAAGAGAAAAATAACGCCCGGAAAAATAGCGAGTATAAAATTATAGGCAACCCCGTTCGCCCGATCTAGAATTTCGTTGTCTCCTAAATTCTTGAAAAGTATGCGAAGGATTTTATAGAGAGAAATATTATCATGCTTTTTAAAACGCACCTTCTTCATCCACGTAATGGCAATGCTTCCCGGGCTCCATTGCAGGATAAATCGTTTGTGTTTAAACTTCATGAGAAAAACGGTTCCAGTATTTTTTCCATCATCTGCGGTGGCCGGCACGGACGATTTGTTTTCTGATCAACAAATGCCAGTTTGGTTTCACCTTGATGAATCAATTTATTTTCTTCATTAAAGATCTCATATTCAAAGACAATCCGCACCGAAGGTTTCTCTCGAATAGTGGTGACAATGCGAAGTAATTCATCGTATCGTCCAGGTAAAAGGTAGCGCGATTTATTTTCAAGCACAGGCATAATAACACCCATGGCTTCAATTTCTTTATACGTTACTCCTAATTGTCGAAGCGCTTCAACACGTGCTACTTCATAATACATCGCATAAAACCCGTAATACACATAACCCATTTGATCGGTCTCACCATAACGTACTCGAATGCTGGTTTCAGATTGATACACAATTAGTTCTTTTTTAGTGCAGCACCTTTGCGTTGCTCAATCGTTAATGCCTTTTGATACTTCGCAGCATTCTTCATGTGTTCTGCATAACTGTTTGTAAAATTATGTCGACCAGAAAAATCTTCTTTCGCACACATGTAATAGTAATTCGTTGGTGTATAGTCCAGCACAGCATCAAGCGAATTAATTTCAGGCATATTGATCGGACCAGGAGGCAGGCCGGGGTACTTATACGTGTTATAAGGAGAATCTATTTCCTTGTGCTCGTTCAATACACGTTTCAGTGAGAAATCTCCAACAGCAAAAACTAATGTTGGATCGGCTTGCAGGGCAATACCTTTCTTCAAACGGTTCATATACAAGCTGGCAATGATAGGCGCTTCGTCTTCGCGTATTGATTCGGCCTGAACAATGGAAGCAAGAATCGAAACTTCAATTGGAGTGAAGCCGATCTTCTTTGCTTTCTCTTTGCGTTCGTTGCTCCAATAACCTTCATACTCGTTGTGCATTTTTTCGATGAGCGCATCAGGCGTGACGTTGTAATACACTTCGTATGTATTGGGAATAAACATGACCATTATATTGTCTTTTGTAAAGCCATATTTGTTGTTCATGGCAAAGGCAATGAGAGCAGCTTCAAATTCTTCCGGCTTCATGCCGATGTTCTTTGTTATTTTTTCAGCCAGATCGCGTGGAAGGCGAACGTTGTTGAAGGTAATACGAACTGGTTCTTGTTTTCCAGACCTCAACACTCTCAAGGCCATGAGGTTGGTCATGTTTTTGCGAAGAATATAGCGTCCGGGTTTTATTTCTTCATCGTAGCCTGTAATGCGGGCAAGAAAACTAAAGGAGATTAAATCCTGAATGTAATCACCTTCATGTAATTCCTTTTGGATGTCTTTAAAGGTCGCACCTTGTTTTACAATCAAGAGACGGTCCTCCTTGTCAACCAGAATATTGGGTGTATAAACAATCTGGTAGGCATAGTAGCTAAAAGAAATGCCTAAAATAGAACCAAGAAGAAAAAAGACTAATCGTTTGCTGATTTTCATAACTAATGTATCCGATCCAAAAATAGTAAAACGTTGGGTATTGGTGGATAGTTAATGGTTAATAGTTAATAGTTAATGGTAACGAGTATTTGGCCTTGAGACTATAAATGTACAATTCGAACTATTCGAGTTACCGAACTTTAAACTCGAAACTTTAAACCCGGAACCTTGAACCTTGAACTTCGAACAATTAACCCTTAACTTTCCCCCATGTCAGCCGAGTTCGTAAAGATTCATCCCGAAAATCCGGAGCGAAGAAAAATTCTGCACATTGTAGACGTGTTGCAGAAGGGTGGTATTGTCATCTATCCTACCGATACGATTTATGGAATTGGGTGTGATCTCATGAATCGAAAAGCCATCGAGCGACTTTGTCAGATCATGAACATCAAACCTCAAAAGCTCGACTTGTCTTTTATCTGTAATGATCTCAGTCATATTTCTGAATATGTAAAGCGAATCGATACGCCTGTCTTTAAGGTATTGAAGAAAACATTGCCGGGGCCTTTCACTTTTATTTTAGAATCAAGCAGCAAAGTGCCACGCATTCTGGATGTGAATAAAAAAACGGTTGGCATTCGTATTCCCAATCACAATATTCCGCGTATGATTGTGGAACATCTCGGCAATCCATTGATCACATCATCTATAAAAGACGATGACATTATAAAAGAATACACTACCGATCCGGAAAAAATATTTGAAGACTTTAAACATCAGGTGGATATTGTAATTGATGGAGGATCTGGAGGTAACATACCTTCAACAGTGATCGACTGTACGGGTGATGAATTAGTAATGGTTCGACAAGGATTGGGTGACATTGATTTATAAGCATGATTTTTTCTGAATGAGTTCGATCTTAATTGAATCACAATATCTTCCGCCCATCGCATACTTTGCGGCCATTCAACAGGCTTCCGTTATCACACTAGAGAAGCACGAACATTTTCAAAAGCAGACCTATCGCAACAGATGTTATATTCTTTCGTCTCAGGGAACAGAAATGCTCATCCTTCCGCTCACTTCCAAACACGGCAGCGTATGTATCACCGATATCAAGATTGATTATTCACAGAAGTGGTTGAACCATCATTGGAGAAGCATTCAATCCGCTTATGGTCGGGCACCTTTCTTTGAGTATTATGCGAGCGATTTGGAGAAAGTTTTATTCGCGAAGCATGTCTTTCTTTATGATCTGAACTATCAATTGCTGTCAATGTGTCTCAAGTGGTTGAAGTCGAATGTGCCAGTAAAGGAAAGTTTGGCGTATGAAAAAACTGTTGATTCATCAGTAACCGACTTACGATCGTTGATAAATCCGAAGAAAAGCGACATCGAGGAGAAGTTTTATAGACCAACCTCCTATACTCAAGTCTTTGGCAGCACGTTTGTAAAGAACCTAAGTCTTATCGACCTGATTTTTTGTGAGGGACCTGCTGCCAGACTGATTGTGGAGGCTTCAGCGGTGGCAAAATGAACAAATAAGGTTTCGATTGTGTTAGTTTTGACAGTAAATCTTCGCGATTCGATAGCTTGAGAACACACAAAAAATTTTACATTTACATTATTCACTTACAATCTTTCTATGGAAGCTAAATTTTCCAACCGGGTTAAAGAGGTAATATCACTTAGTCGTGAAGAAGCCCTACGCCTTGGTCATGATTACATCGGCACTGAACATCTCGTTCTCGGCATGGTGCGCGAAGGAGAAGGTGTTGCAGTAGGTGTGCTTAAGAAACTAGGCGTACCACTGGACGAACTCCGAAACGAGATCGAAAAAATATCAAAAGGAACGGCTACACATCAGATTAAAAATCTGGCGAACATTCCACTTACAAAAGCTTCTGAGAAAGTGTTAAAGATTACCTACCTCGAAGCTAAAATTTTTAAAGCCCAACTCATCGGAACGGAGCATCTCTTGCTATCCATTCTTCGCGACCAGGACAACCTGGGTACTCAGATATTAAACAAGTTTGATGTTAACTACGAGACTGTAAAAGAAATGCTCGAATACCAAAGTGAAGGCCCGATGGCCGCACAAGACACAGACGATCCGGATGATGACTCATCTAAAATTTTTGGTGGTGGTGCAGGACAAGGTGGTGCAGGTAAAGAAAAGAAAGGTGCAGAGAAATCAAGAACTCCTGTGCTTGACAATTTCGGCCGCGACCTTACCCGCATGGCGGAAGACAATAAGCTCGATCCTATCGTAGGTCGTGAAAAAGAAATTGAACGCGTTGCACAAATTCTTTCACGCAGAAAGAAGAACAATCCAATATTAATTGGTGAGCCAGGTGTTGGTAAAACTGCTATTGCAGAAGGCCTTGCACTTCGTATCATTCAGAAAAAAGTTTCTCGCGTGTTGTTTGGCAAGCGCGTAGTGACTTTGGATTTAGCTTCACTGGTTGCGGGAACAAAATATCGCGGTCAGTTTGAAGAACGTATGAAGGCGGTGATGAATGAATTAGAGAAATCACCGGATGTGATTTTATTCATTGATGAATTACATACTATTGTTGGTGCCGGTGGCGCATCGGGTTCGCTTGATGCTTCGAATATGTTTAAGCCAGCATTGTCACGCGGAGAGATCCAATGTATTGGTGCAACAACATTGGATGAGTACAGACAATATATAGAGAAGGATGGCGCCCTTGCGCGCAGATTCCAAATGGTAATGGTGGATTCAACTACTGTTGATGAAACAATTCAGATTTTGGAAAACATCAAAGAGAAATACGAAGATCACCATCATGTAATTTATACAAAGGAGGCAATCGAAGCCTGTGTTAAATTCTCTGATCGCTACATCAGCGATCGTTATTTACCAGACAAAGCCATCGATGTAATGGATGAGGCGGGTGCTCGTGTACACATCAACAACATTCACGTTCCTGAAGACATCATCAAGTTTGAAGAGGCGATTGAAGATGTGAAGAAAGAAAAGAATCGTGTAGTGAAGAGCCAGAAGTACGAAGAGGCTGCACAACTTCGTGATAAAGAGAAGAAGCTGATTGAACAATTAGATACTGCGAAAACGAAGTGGGAAGAAAAGACTCGTACTGAAAAATACACGGTTAACGAAGATAACGTTGCCGATGTAATTGGTATGATGACAGGTATTCCAACGAATCGCATCGCTCAAAAAGAAAGCAATAAGCTGTTAAACATGACAGCTGAGCTGGGTGGTAAAGTGATCGGGCAGCAAGAGGCTATTAAGAAATTAACGAAAGCAATTCAACGTACGCGTGTTGGTTTAAAAGATCCACGCAAGCCAATTGGTTCGTTTATTTTCCTTGGCCCGACTGGTGTCGGTAAAACAGAATTGGCTAAAATATTGGCTACCTATCTTTTTGATAAAGATGAGTCCTTGATTCGCATCGACATGAGTGAATACATGGAGAAATTCTCCGTATCACGATTGGTTGGAGCGCCTCCAGGATATGTAGGTTACGAAGAGGGTGGACAGTTAACTGAAAAAGTAAGACGCAAGCCATACTCAGTTGTATTGTTGGACGAAATTGAAAAAGCCCATCCGGATATTTTCAACATTCTCCTTCAGGTATTAGACGATGGTATTCTTACCGATGGTTTAGGAAGACGAGTTGATTTTAGAAATACGATCATCATCATGACCTCTAACATTGGAGTTCGTGACTTGAAAGATTTTGGATCTGGCATCGGTTTCTCAACTGTAGCGAAACGCGAGTCAGAAGAAGAACACATGAAATCAACCATTCAAAATGCGTTGAAGAAAGTGTTCAGTCCTGAATTCCTAAATCGTTTAGATGATGTAATTGTGTTCAACTCGCTTCAACGCGAAGACATACACAAGATCATCGATATTTCATTAGGTAAATTGTTCAAGCGTATTGAGCAACTTGGCTACACCATTGAGCTTACAGATAAGGCAAAAGATTTTCTTGCTGAAAAAGGATACGACCAACAATTTGGAGCACGCCCATTGAACAGGGCCATCCAAAAATATTTGGAAGATCCGGTAGCGGAAGAAATGCTCAAGGGCGAATTGGAAGAAGGCGGAATTATTCTTGCTGACCACGATGGAAAAGGCGATGTCCTTACAATCAAAACGAAGAAACCAAAAGCATCTTCGAAAGAGAAAAAAGAATAAGTACCTATAGAGCCCATCTATTTGAAAAACGACTCCAACTGAGCAATCAGTTGGAGTTTGTTTTTTTATGAGTATTTCTATATGAATGTTATTTGAGTTGTTAGTTTCCTAAGTTGAATTAGTGAACGGCAAGAACGCACGAATGAAGTGAGTGTAATTGCGCGGGGCGATTGTTCACCGCCTGATCGAAATTGCTGGCCGCCCTTAAGAACTGAAGACTGAACGGGCCGATAGCGG
>JANODK010000023.1:0-10141 GCA_031412655.1 Chryseolinea sp. | reverse complement strand
CAGCCTTGCCAACAAACCTCCGGAACAGGTACGAATACACTAATAAGGAAAGTGTCATTTTACCTCCGATACTTGATGCTAAGATAATCACGTTCATGTTCTTCTTTTTAAATTATATTTATGTTGCCTCCGGAAGAGAGGATGTCAGTGGAGCTTAAGTAAACTACATTGGGATTGAAACCATAAACAAGATCATGAAGTACGCCCATTTTTTCGTTTTACCTGCCATTGCCATGATCAGTTTAGTCTCTTGTGGCCCCAAAACAAACACTGTGGAAACGGTTCGGGATAGCCTTGCACTGGAATACACCGTAATCAATACCTTACCACACAACAAGGAGGCTTTTACAGAGGGACTGGAAGTATATAATGGAAAAATACTGGAGAGCACCGGACAAAATAACACCTCATGGATTGCCGAAGTAAATCCAGGCTCAGGCGAACACGATATAAAGGTAAACTTAGAAGGACAATATTTTGGTGAAGGCATAACCGTATTGAACAACAAGATTTATCAACTTACTTATAAAAACAAAATCGGATTCATTTACGATGCCCGGACTTACAAGCAGATTGGAGAATTTCCGTTTACAACTTCTACAAATGAAGGATGGGGAATGACCCATGATAACACGAATCTTATTCTGAGCGATGGAAGTGAGCGTTTGTATTATTTAGACTCTGTTACATTGAAGAATGTGAAAACAATTTCAGTCACTGACAACGGTAACCGATTGAAGTTAATAAACGAACTTGAATTTGTGAGTGGTTATATCTATGCCAACGTGTGGCAAACCAACATGATTGTAAAAATTAATCCAGCCAACGGAAATGTAGTGGGCCGGTTAGATCTCACCAGATTGAACAACGAAGTAAAAGCGCTTTATCCACAAGCTTATGAAATGAATGGTATCGCGTACGACAAAAATTCAAAAGCCTTTCTCGTTACTGGTAAACATTGGCCGAAAGCGTATTTAATAAAGGTGAAGTGAAATGAAAGACATCAGGTTATAAACTTATAGCCTGATGTCTTAATTACATTTTCAAAGCAATTGGTGCCGCCAGAAGGGCATCCGGAATATTAAAAGCATCAACCAATGGCACCGCCTCTTGTCTGATCTCCCAACAAAGTTGATTCACCATTTTACGAATGGCTTTTGTTTTTACTCCTTCCATGTAACCATTTTCCAAATACCATCCTTTATGCGCATCCATCTGCGCAAGCGCAAAGAGTTGACACAGTTTTGTTAAAATGGTTTTGCAACCAGCATCTTTCGTCACTTCAATTTGCGTAATGAATTGCTCGAGTATAATGCGACCAATATACGCGTGACCCACTTCTACTAAGTGATGCTGACAAACATTAAAAGCATCGAACGAATCCATGCCGCTATCGATGTGACGTTTTAAGCGTTTAGCTGCTGTGGTGAGAATATCACGCTCTCTATATTTGAAAGCATTCAATTGAAATTCGAAGTCGAGAAGATGTTCCTCATCGGTATTGCGAACAATCAGAGGATTCATTTCGGTGAGCGAAGTTTTCGCCTGATCCGCTACATAGTTCAAAATTCCAAAGAGATTCATGTTGCTGAACTCTTGTTTAAATTCTGTTAATCTGCTTTTTGCCACAAGCTGCATTAACACGGTATTGTCTCCCTCGAATGTCGTATAGATTTCGGAATCATTCTTCAATGCACCTATTCTATTCTCTGAAAGATATCCCTTACCTCCACAACTCTCTCTGCACTCCTGCAAGGTGTGTGTAGTGTTCCATGTTGAGAATGATTTAAGTCCTGCGGCAAGCGCTTCAATCTCCTGCATGTCTTCCTCCTTTCGATTGAGAAACCGATTGGTAAGATATTGCAAAGAGAAATGCAATGCGTAAGCATTCGCAAGAAGCGGCATCAATCTGCGTTGATGAGTTCGATAATTTAAGATCGGAACTTCTGACGCACCTTCCGGCCCAAACTGCTTACGCTTATCGCTATAGCGAATGGCAATCGTTAATCCCGATTTCACTGCGCTTAATCCAGAACGAGGAATTCCGATTCGTCCACCGACTAACGTACCAAGCATAGTAAAGAATCTTCTATTATCACTTGCGATTGGACTATCAAATTTTCCATCGGATGTTACTTGCGTAAATTTGTCAAGCATGTTATCGTATGCAATCGAAACGTTATTGAAACGTATCTTTCCATTATCAACTCCATTCAATCCCATCTTTCTTCCACAATCCTCAATGGTAATTCCTGAGAGGGTATTTCCTTTTTTATCGCGAAGCGGAACTAAGAAGGCAGCAACGCCATAGTCTTTCTCTTCTACAATCAACTTTGCAAAGACCGTTGCCATTTGTCCGTGAACCGCTGCGTTACCAATGTATTCTTTCTGCGCAGGTTGATTGGGTGTATTGACAATAAATGATTTTGTTGAATGTTGATAGGTCGCTGTTGTTTCAATTCCTTTTACATTCGATCCATGTCCTGTTTCCGTCATAGCGAAACATCCGGGAAGATCGAGTGTGCCGATATCTTTCAAATATTTTTTGTGATGTTTTTCTGTTCCTAAGAAATAAACGCTCATACCAAACAAACCGAACTGCACACCAAACTTGATCACCAAACTTAAGTCGTGATAACTCAACGCCTCCATGATGGCAAAGTAGGAAGCCATATCGCCACTGCCACCATATTCTTTTGGATAGGCCATCGCGCCATAACCCTGATCCGCTAAATGATGACACCATTGCAATACCTTCTCCCGGTTCTCAGACAGGTTATCTGTTTCAATGTATTTAAATTCAGGATCACTCAATAAAGTTTTCACTTTTTGAATAATGTTCGCGTGAGAGCCATCCAGGAGTTGCGAAAGCGTGGCGATCTTAAAAGTATGTTGTGTACTTTGTTGTTGGGTAATCGTCTTTCTGCTTTCAGGATAGAAATGAAAAAGTGATTCACTGCTAATTAATCCTAATGTATCTTCCATGCGCGACAACGATTCACGCGCATGAGACAACCCGTTATCGGTTGTTTTAGCGTTATGGAACTCTGCCAACTTAATCCCAATATCTACCAGACTTTCCTTCTGATCTGTTATCGCAGGGCTCAACACTTTCTTAATCTCTTCCAACCAATTGCGAAATTCATCGGGTGATGGCGGAGACAACGGATTGAGTTGTTCATATAGAAATTTCTTCTCTTCCTCTTTCAACCAGCTCTGTTGATCAATTAATGTGTGGAGTGTATTGATCTCACTAGGTGTGAGGACTGCATCCGACCATACCATGTAGAAGATGGGCAGGAATACGTAGAGGTTTGGATTCTGTTTTAAAATCGTAGCGTTAATCATGGGATTTCTTTGGGTGTCTATAAAAATAGCAAATGAAAGCCGATCCTAAAAACCAGAGCGAATAAGAAGATTTCCGAAATCACTTTATCGCAACCGTGAAAACGCCTGTACCTCCAATTAAAGTTTCACGACTTTTTTGATTACTGAGTATCCCGCCTGTTCCAGCAGCATTACGTATACACCAGATGGAAAGTCACTCAGCGATATCGTGGCTGTACCTTTGTGTTTTTCAGAGATTGCTTTTCTGCCCATTACATCCAATATACTTACTTGATACGACCCACTTCGTTCGTTAAGAATTATTATGTAGTCATGGGTTGGATTTGGATATACTTCAACTACAAAAGATACAGACGATTCATTACTGGTAATGGTAGCACACTTACTTTCATCTGTTATTGGTACTATTCCGGTTGTTCCACCAGAACATTTATTGCAAACATCCAATGTTGCAGTTCCATTTGCTGTTCCGCTACAGTCATAATTCGCGACAACAAAATGCGATAGCATTCGAATATAGTTCAGTTGGTATGCATTACTGTTCTCGGTTACAGACCATGAGTTTAACGGCCACGATGTATTAAAATCTTTATATGATTTTTGCGCTGGTTGACCTTTAGGCGGGGTTAATGTTTCAGAATTGCAAACAGCATTACTGCCACCACAACTATTTGTATCACAACAAGCATCACGATCATAACTTGGATTTGGGCCACCCGTTACAAACCCCGGAGCAGGTCCAAAAGTTGATGAACCCACACGATCCCATTTTGCATTTCCATTTGAAAACCAAGTGTGATAAAATTCATTTACACTATTGTCTGCACCATAATCATACATGTTTGATAAATAAACGATGTTCAATGGGTTCGTGCCATGCAGGTAATGCACAAAACCTTCGCCTGCATCTTTTGAATCACCGATCTTTGTTGCGTCAATGTCGTAGGTGATCATATCCAAATACATTAGCGCCATACTCCCCTTGGTTGAATTGCTTCCCCATGTATAATCTTTAATATGCGCGCGGTATGGATCTTTATCAGAATTGAATGCAGGAAAATTTTCTTCACCGTTCATAGCAACCTTGTACTTTGCATTTATATCACTTACCACACTTGCCGTGGCACCCGGTAATGATGCATAATACAATAGAACTTCCTGGTTCGCTGTTTCAAACGGGTAAGCAAAACTCCATGCAATCAAATGAACTTGCGAATAATTGTTGTCAAAATAGTCTCTGTATTTTGTTTCCCCCGTAATTTCAAATAAGAAACATGCTGCTTCTAACTTACCCATCAATCTTCCATAGTCATCCGTTTCTTGCTGACCTGCTCCTAATCCACTAGTGCCCGCTGCTTCGTCATTATTTCTGAATATCACGGTTGGATTTGCAACGGCCCAGTCCCACGCCTTAATTGCGCTACTCCTTAATGACTCAGCATACTCTTTCATTCCTATACCACCGTACACTTTGGAAGCAATGGCCAATGCTGCCGAGGTATTCAATGTGCCCGATGTACTTTCTGTTCCATACAAACTAGGGCCTGTTGCACTTGATGGTGGACTGGCATGTGATAATCCAACAATACTTAATACGCTTCCGTTTGGCCTTTGCATACGCACCAAATGATCAACACCCCATTTGGCTTCATCTAAAATATCTGGAATTTTATTTCCAGATTCCGGAATGTTGTAGTCATCACCCCAGGCTCCGGGAGTTTCCAAATAGGCGTGCATGAAATCAACAACATAGTTGGCAGTCCAGTTGGTGTATTTATTATAGTCACCTGCATCATACCAACCGCCACTTAAGTCAACTTCGGAATTGGCATCGCTTGTTTTGTTATACTGTCGTGCATTTTTGTCTTGCAGATTTTTAGTATGACTTGCACCATCGGCCCACTCCGTTCCGGCATGGGTAGCATTCTTTTCAAACCCAGCACGCTGATAGAAAAAAGTTCGAACAGCATGTTTCAATACTTCGTTGTAAACATCTTCCTTAATTTCAAATTCATAAGAGCGTACATTGTTTTCGACATCCAATACATAATAGGTACCGGATGATGTAACCGATGAAAAATCAAACCACCATACCTTATCTCCAGATGAAGCATCTGTTGTTCCCGCTTTCCATTCTACAGCACTTCCTTCCAATACAGATTGACCAGTCGATTTTAAAATGAGTTGATAGGTAGCACCGGGGGAAAAAGATTCACCTGCATCAAACCCTGTCTGTGGATTACGGATGACAGCAACCTTACTCGAAATCGGTCGATAACCAAACTGATCAACCACAATGTATTTCGAAATAGACTGACTTTGAGATTGAATTGAACAAATCAAAATTAGAAATGAAAAAAGCAATAAAACATTACTTTTAAATACCACCTTCACTTTCGTTATCATAAACATTTTTTATCTTTTGATTCTTCAACACTCACTTCATCTTTTCATTTTGTGATTGAATGGCCTCAATGGCGCTCACCAAATAAACAAGCGGAGCATTCCAGTTGATCGCGATCTCATTTGAAGCGTATGAACATGCATTATCAAGGTAAGCTTCATCAGCAACCGATGTTGGGTAGCTGCATTTATCCTGCATACCTGGATTAGGTCCGCCCGCTAAGAAACCCGGCACAGGATCAACAATTCCATCGGCTTCAGAAGGACGATGATGGGGATGCATAGGAGTTTTATCACCTGAACCCGTGACAAACGAATAACCCGTACCATTTCTACCGAGCATGTAATCCAAATTTCCGATAGCCGCATCAAAGTATTTCCGATCACCTGAAACTTGAAACGCATACATCAGTGCAATTCCCTGATTAGCACAAACTCCATTGCTACCCCAGACAAAATCTTTCTTTGATTGCCCGATTGCAGTTTGATACGTACTTTGGTTTAAGCCTTTTATCCACTCCTCTACCATTGCAAAGAGGTTTCTTTTACGTTCATCAAAATCTTTCTGGGCAAGTGGTGTTAATGTTTTATTAAAACGCAAAAGTGAATACTGTCCTAATGCCCTAACATTACTCCATGAAGGTAAGGTTATTGCACTTCCGCCATAGGTTAACACTGATTGATAATATGCATCATCCTTTGTTGTCAGATATATTTCGGCTCCAGCCCAACTAAACTCATCTTTAAAATCTGAATCGCCATACGCCCCGGTGGTGATATCCGGATCAAATTGTTTATTGATCGCTCCCTGATTGTATTCAACATTTGGATTCTTTACAGCCCATTGCCATGCAAGAACTGAAGCACGCAGACACGAATCCGCAAGACCGGGAAATATTTTCTCATACTTCCGATATACGCGCGAAGCTTGAGCTGTTACCGCAGCAAAATCCAATGTAGCAGCAGTTCCTTTTTGGACTGCATATCGTGGAAGCTTAGTGAAGTCCGGCATCACCATGCCATCGAATTTTGCGTTAGTGCATTTATGATATACTCCTCCATCGTCAGGATCTTGCATGGTTAACATCCAGCGAAGGTTCCATAATACTTCATCCAATAAATCCGGAACATCATTTTTACTTTCAGGAATATCAAGATTCATTTCATCAAAGTAGGTCGGAAAATCTTCGTAGGCCGACAACATTGTTCCCATGGTGATGCCACTGTTCACAATGTATTTATTGTAATCACCTGCATCATACCAACCCCGTGAACTAGAAATAATAAAACCTTCAGGACGTTTTGCTGAAAGAGCTGAAGGATGAATTAGCACATTGTTATCCGGATGACCGGCTTTGCGTTTCCATTTTCCTGCATATTGTTCAGACAAACTTGTTGATACTCTTTGAAAATAGAATGACTTGATAGACGCTTTTGCTACTTCATCATGCGCTTTGTTTTTTATTTCAAAAGAATAAGACTGTCCGATTCCCGGTACAACCAATACATAGGTTCCTTCTTTTGTAAGGGAAGAAAAATCTGCAATGCGCGTTTTCTTGGAAGAGAAAGCTGAAGAACGAATCTCTCCTAACGCACCAGAGAATACATTATTTTTTAAATCAGGAGTAGAAATATAAAAGCTATCAACGGCATCGGTTATTACCACTGCAACTTTTGATGCGTTCGGATAAAATCCTATTTGATTTAGTCGAATGGGATCTTGTACTTTTTCCTGAGCATAGGAGTTTAGACCCATTAACAAAGAAATAAAGATGATTACGTATTTGCTATCTATTATTTTCACTTGGAGGTATTTATTTACTCTACTAATATTTTAGATACATGCACTATTTTCTTACTAGCAAGTCGTATAAAATACAAACCTGAAGGCACGTTTGCGTTCATATCCGCTGATGTTTGGTTGATATCAATAGATTGAAAAAGCATGACATTTCCTATTGTATCCATTAACTCTACCTTTGAGAAACCTGCAAGAGGAAAATCAATATGTATATTTCCCTTTGTCGGATTAGGATAAATCTTTACCGGGGCGAGTTCATCTGAATCTTCAACACCAACAACAATGGCCGAATTGAATTTCACTTTAACAGCAATTCCTTTGGAGAAAGTTGGAAGCGTGTAGGTCTTTCCTGCCGCTGTTGAGAAATCCCTGTCTTCAGTTGTTGTTGCTCCTGTAAGAATATTATATAATGTAATGGTATAATTTCCAGAAGGAAGAGCTGAAAAGTTACACGTTACATTATTCAGATTATTTCGATTGGTACCATCGTAAATAATTGCATAGAAGTTTTTGTCGCTTCTGAATCCTGTTGATGAAAGTTTTGCAGCGCCATAAGTAACATCAAATGTCCAATCGGTTGGCGATCCATTGTTAACAAAATCTTCATCCGCTATATACTGGGCAGGATATTTAAATAAATTCGACCAGGTTGTAGTGGTGTAGTTATTCCACAACCACATCAAATGAGGTACTTGTGTCATAATACCATTCCAAATGGAAATGCGTTGGACATCAAACGGAACATCTGCCGTAGTAACATCTAAACCATACTCACCATTAATCACACCTGTGCGTGTCATTGTACTGAGTAATGCTTTATCTTTTGTGATTTGTACGCTCAGGAGATTCGTATTATACAAATGGTATTGAACAATATCCAACCCGGTTAATTTATCCATGTCATCCAGATGAGTTTCGTCTGAGCTTGTAGTGACGGGGTGATCAAATGCATCTTGCTCTTTAATGTATTTTCCCATTTCATCATGCCAGGTCATTATACCTGGAAGCCATTGAGCTGTTTGACTGGGGTGATTACCCGTAAAGTTTACCTCGTTGAATAATTCCCACGCAAAAAGATTTTGTGAATACCCCCAGCGGGCAACGATATATCGTAACAGTTTTTTTGTGCGTAATTTTGCTTCCGCATTATAAAAGTATTGTTCCGATTTCGTTAGCGGACCACCATTGATACTGCTGTATGGATTCTCAGACCAATTTGAATTTACCGTTTCGGAAAACATGCCGTGCTGAAAGAGGGTGATCTGAAGATACACGTTATTCTTTTCACACAAACTAAAAATTGAATCTTGCTCAGCCGCTGCCTCCTGACTATACACTCCAAGTCCTTTATAAAATCCACTTCCGTTTTTCCATTCCAATCCCTGACGATCGAATGGCACTTGCCAGTATCTTACAAGATTTGCTTTTCCTGATCCAAGGTTGTTTATAATTTTTGTATAGTTCGTAGTGTTGTCCCACGCAGCATTTATACCTAATGGATAAAATGGTTCACCCGTAGTATGACGATAGTATTGTTTGTTTTCAGAATCAATTTTTATGTAGCCCTTCTTTTCACCTGCCTCGATGGTAACTGGATTTAACCCCGAAGTTACAGTTCCTCCTGCATCGGTAAGTTTAAGTTGAACCTGATGTTGTCCTGTTTGCGTTGAACTAAAACGCAGCATCCAATAACCAGCTCCTTGCGCTTTGCTCCATTGATCATTACTTGCCGTGTACGTGGCCTTCTGATAAAAGAAACAGGGAACTGTAATCGTAGTTAAATCAGGACGTGTAATGATAGCATCCACTTTAACAACATCCGGATCGTAAACATTGGAGTAAGTACCTTTCACCAAAAAAAATCCTTCTGCTTTTTCATGCACTTTAGGAATGATGGTGAATTTAATCGCTCCTAGTTTTCCAGAGGCTGGAAAAACATTTATAGATGTGTTCCAAAACGATTGATGACCATCGTTATCCACAACGATCAGCGAGGCATGAAAAATTCCTTCTGCTGAATAGATGTGATCAACAACACCACCCGCAGCGTTTGTACGATCTCCAAAATTCCAACTATAGGAAACAATTGTTCCATCAAGATCAGTCGAGGCGGAAGCATCAAACTCTATTGATTCCCCCAAAGTAATTTCGCTTGATGAAAGCAAAGCGTTAATTATCGGCTCTCCATTTGGAGAAAGTGAATTCACCAGTTTAAAATCATCAACATAAACATTAGCCGTTGCTTCATTATCTACCGATGCATTTACCTCAATGCGATCGAATTCTGAATTTTTAATAGTGGAAATATCGAGTGTACATTCTGTCCACTTGTTTGGTTCGGGTTGAAAACCAAATTCAGGTGCCCATCCCTCCAGTATTGTTGTTCCTCCATTCACAACTTTTACAAATACACGGCCTTGCGTACTGCAGCGTAGTTTGAAGGTAAGCCGATCGTTGCTACCTGTATTTTTCTTGGCAGCAAAATTTAAATAGATGGCCTGCCAGTTTCCGGAAGGTTTGGCATAGAAGGCTACCATGCTACTGGAATTACCTGATGCATCGGGATTAACAACAACTGAAGCTCCGCCC
>JANODK010000022.1:0-4171 GCA_031412655.1 Chryseolinea sp. | reverse complement strand
AGCTGAAAAAATTACATCATCGTTAAAACACATTGCCGATCTCGAACGATTGATTTCTAAAGTTGCTGTGAACCGAATTAATCCGCGGGAGATGTTGAGTCTGAAACGTTCGATGCTTTGTGTTCAGCCCATCAAAGCATTATTAAGTGCACATGCTTCCCCAGAGTTAAAAAAGTTAGGAGACCAATTACATCCTTGTGAGTTTCTGTTAGAGAAAATTGAGCGCGAACTTCGGGAAGATGTTTCCATTGCCAGTAATCAGGGGAATATTATTAAGCCTGGCATTGATGTTGAACTCGATGAACTTCAAAAGATAGCTTTCTCTGGAAAAGATTATCTTCTTCAAATTCAAAAGCGGGAAGTTGAACGCACTGGAATTAATTCACTCAAGATTTCATACAACAAAGTCTTTGGATATTATCTGGAAGTCAGCAATGCGAATAAAGATAAAGTTCCAAACGATTGGATTCGCAAGCAGACACTCGTCAACGCTGAGCGATACATTACTGAAGAATTAAAAATTTACGAAGAAAAAATTCTTCATGCGGAAGATAAGCTGGTTGTGATTGAACAGCGCATATTCAATGCACTCGTTCTTCATGCTGCGGATTTTATTCCGCAGATTCAACAAAACGCACGTGTACTTGCTCAACTTGATTGCTTGCTTTCGTTTGCTTTCACAGCACGGGCAAACAAATATGCGAAGCCGGAGATCAATGACTCATTTATATTGGATATTAAAGCGGGACGGCATCCGGTAATCGAAAAACAATTACCGGTTGGTGAAACCTATGTGCCCAATGATATTCTATTGGATAGCGATCAACAACAAATTCTCATTATCACCGGTCCGAACATGGCTGGTAAATCGGCCTTACTAAGACAAACTGCATTAATTATTTTGATGGCGCAGATGGGAAGTTTTGTACCTGCTGATGCAGCATCACTTGGCATCATTGATAAAGTCTTTACGCGTGTTGGAGCATCGGATAATCTTTCGCGAGGTGAATCTACCTTTATGGTGGAGATGACAGAGACTGCCAGCATCCTCAACAACTTGAGCAACCGCTCTTTGATTTTGATGGATGAGATTGGAAGAGGCACCAGTACATACGATGGTGTTTCCATTGCGTGGGCAATAGTAGAGCATTTACATAACCACAAAGATTTTAAACCCAAAACTCTTTTTGCTACACACTATCACGAGTTGAATCAATTGGCAGAAGATTTAGTGCGTGTTAAAAATGTGAATGTCTCGGTAAAAGAAGTAGGCAACAAAATCATCTTCATGCGCAAGCTGAAAGAAGGTGGCAGCGAACACAGCTTTGGAATACATGTTGCACAGCTCGCAGGAATGCCAAACAAAGTAGTATTGCGTGCTAATGAAATTCTTCATTTCCTTGAAAAAGAAAAACACAAAAATGAAGGAACAAGGAAAATGCAGGATGTGCCAAAGCCTATTCCGCAACTAAGTTTGTTCGAGTCTGATCCACGCTTCAATGAAATTCAGGATATGTTGCAGAAGGTAGATATCAACACAATCAGTCCGGTGGAGGCATTACTCAAGTTGAATGAAGTTCTATCCGTATTAAAGAAGCAATAATAAATATCATTCGTGGCTATTATTTTTTTGTCGCCACGAATGCACAAATAGAATGCAAAACAGAATAGTTCAAAACTGAAATTCATTTTACCCATTATGTACTACTCCCGCCTTAAAGTAATCTGCGATGCTGAATTTTCAGAAATCCTCATGGCCGAAATTGGCGAGGTGGGTTTTGATACCTTCATGGAAACCGATGATGGCTTTGAAGCCTATGTAGAAAAAGAAAAATACGATAAAGAACTTCTTCAATCCATTAAGGAAAAATACCTTCAGCAAACGGCTCTTGTTTTTTATCAGGACCGCATTGAAAAGCAAAACTGGAACGAAGAGTGGGAGAAAAATTATGAACCCATCATTGTTGACGATCGGTGCCTCATTCGTGCAGACTTTCACAAGATTGAAAAAAAATACCCTTACGAAATTATCATCACGCCAAAGATGTCGTTTGGAACAGGTCATCATCAGACTACATATCTGATGATTAAGAATCAATTGGATATTGATCACAAAAACAAGCGGGTGATGGATGCAGGTTGTGGCACCTCCATTCTTTCAGTGATGGCTGTGAAACTTGGTGCTCGCGAAGTGGAAGCCTTTGATATTGATGAGTGGAGTGTATCAAACGGAAAAGAAAATATAGAAGTGAACGGCTGCAACAACATCGTTCATCAACAACTCGGCAAGCTCAGCGACTTTACATTTGAAGGTAAGTTCGATATCATCCTCGCCAACATCAATAAAAATGTATTGCTCGATGAAATGGAGCTATACAAAAATCTTCTTCAGCCAAATGGATTGCTATTACTGAGTGGTTTCTATACAAGCGATATTACCGACTTATTAAGAGAAGCCAATCCACTAGGCTTACAAGAAGTTAGGCGCGATGAAAAAGAAGCGTGGGCTGCGTTGTTGTTGCAATTAAAGTAGTGCACCCTGTTTGTTGGTGAAGAACACCAACAGAGGCTGAAAATAAAAACGTTCAGCTATTTTAAAACAGCTAACGGTGAACCTTATTATTTCCAAAACGATATCGATTCTTAAATTTTAGTTCTTGCCAATAAAGCAAGGCAGTTCCGGAATCTTTTTCAAGAACTTTTTGAAGAACATACGTAAGATTAGCATAGCACTCCATTTTCTCGAACTCGTTAATCAGTTTCATGTAATTTTCAATGCTTCGGTCAGTTTCAATATCAACTTTTATTTTTTCAATAAAAGTGTTGACGGGAACTATCTTTAAAAGATACAAATCCGTCATTAGCGCTGCATTCTTTACTATCGATCCGCTATATAATAAATTTTCCTTTTGGTCAAACTCAAAGTTAAGGATGGAATCTGCGCTCGGTTGAAATGTGGACACAACCTCATCATATGCATTCCTTGCGCTAATTTCAATTTGTAAATCTCCATCACGCTTGGATTTTTTTTTGTTATCCACATCCTCTAGGTACCAATGTATGGCAAAGTTGTCAGGATAAAGATTTGAATGAGGCGGCAGGGAAAAATTAAGTGGATTCAATGAGACTTTTCCCTTTTTGCCATGCTTGTGCACCTCTACTAAAGGATGAACTGTGCGGCTGAAGGTAGCTGGAGAATGAGTGTTGGCACCGAGGTCATAATCTTTTCCAAACAACATAAAAACAAGAACTGCAAGTACTTTAAGTTTCTTCATAATGTAACATTCATTAATTCAGCTATCCTTTTTGCTTATCATTCAAAAGTAAAAAAATCTAATCTTCTTTTATACTGCCTTGAGTATCTTGGTGAACCTTACCTTGACTAATGATGCAAACCATTCATACTTGCTAGTCTCGATGAACCTCTATTTAATTTCACAACTACTGGTTCACTGAAAGAAATCTCTATCCTCCTATTAATTTCTCTACCTTCAAGCTCATCATCGTTTGATACTAAAGGTCTTTTTGATCCATACGCTTTTAATGTAATTCGCCTTGGATCAATTTCATTTCTTGTTAAATATTTTGCTAACGCGTTGGCGCGTTTTATAGAAAGCGCTATGTTGAGTAAATCACTTCCTGTATTATCCGTATGGCCTTCGATGAGAACATTAGAAGCAAGATCATCTCTTAAGAATTTTAAAATATCTTCCACCTTTGATAATGATGAAGCGTTGAGTTCATCTTTTCCAATGTCAAAGAACAAAAACTTTCTAGAAGTCATTTTCGAATCTGTGGAAGCAGGATCTCTTTGGCTGATCGCATAATCATCCTGAGATTCTTTAATCGCTCTCTTTCCATCAGCAATTTCAACAGGAGGTACTACAGTGAATAGTTTTGGTTTGTCTACTTGTTCCTGCTGTGCAATGACTTGTGCAATTTCCTTTTCAGGTTCGATAAATGTAAGTGTATAAATTTCAGCATTACCTTCTTCACGCATAGTAGAAAAGTAAGCTCTTTTTTTGTCTTGTGAGAAAGCAAAGAAGCTATCATCTTCAACTGAATTTATTGGATAGCCCATATTAACTGGCTTTTGCCATTTGCCATCTTTAAAATCACTTTTGAAGATGTCCATTCCTCCCATCGTTTGATGTCCGTCTGATGAAAAGAA
>JANODK010000021.1:0-8809 GCA_031412655.1 Chryseolinea sp. | reverse complement strand
GTTTTTTTTTTAATGCCCAGTAAAAAATCACGGGGTTTAATGTAGAGCAAGGCAATTATGACTAAGAAGGTGTTGAGAATACTGATGCGGGTAAAATCCCAGAAAGGCCGGAAGTGTGAAATGCGTTTTCCTTTCTCCGCATAAAAAACTTTTATGGGTGTGTCCGTTACTTCAATTCCACTCCAGGATGCACGTATCAAGACTTCAATTTCAAATTCATATTTGCGAGTTATGAACGTAAAGTCGCTGAGTAACTTTACGGGATACAGTCGATAACCACTTTGCGTATCGTTCACACGATAACCCGCTTCCACCCAAAACCAAAAATTAGAAAACTTATGACCGAAACTACTCTTTCCAGGAATGCTGGCATGCTCCATATTGCGAGCTCCAATTATGATAGCCGAAGAATGATCTTCTAGTTTTTTAAGGAATACAGGAAGATCATCTGCATAGTGCTGTCCGTCTGAGTCGATTGTGATCGCATAGTCATACCCTAACTCAACTGCTTTCTTAAAACCCATTCGCAGGGCATACCCTTTTCCTTTATTTGAAGGAAAGTTTACAATGCTGAGATGAGTGAATTCCCTTAAAATTTCGGAAGTGCTATCCGTTGATCCATCATTTACCACCAGAACCTGATCCGTGTATTCCAACACATCACTCAACACTTGCTTCAGTGTTTGAGCGTTGTTGTAGGTAGGCACAAGTACACATACCCTTTTTTGTTTGAATACCGATTGAAACTCGTTTATCATCAGACCGCTTTCAATGTTGCGCGTAGTTTTAAAAAGATAAGTTGCTCAGCAAACAAGGTAGCATTAATTGAGAATACATTATCCGCTTCTGTATAATCAATACGGGCTGATACCTCACCGTGCTGACGAGGATCAATCACCGACAAGAACTTAATATTATCGGCTGTTTCAATCTTCAGAGTTTTCTTCACACTTACCTCTAATATTTCTCTCACCATTTGTACCATGCACACTCCAGGTACAACGGGCAGGCCGGGGAAGTGACCATCAAAAATTTTATGGGATTTATTGATCGACACGTTTGCCTTAACTGAACCCGCAGCTGACTCCTGATGGAGGATCGAATAAAAGTCGTTCAGCAAAATCATTCTTTTGGCAAATGTGTAAGTTTCAGTTTCATATCAAACAGGTGATGGGTAATCTCAAAGCCTTCCGGTGAAGGATATGATCCTATTACCTGAACCGACACCTTTCGTTTTCGATCTGACCCCAGCTCGATATTGCGCAAAGAAGCACAATCTTTAGAGGTTATAAAATAGGCCGTTTCCTTTTTTTGCTTCACACCAAAAAACAATTGCTCATTGCCCGTCCAGCTTAGAATTTCCCTTTTACGGAAAGGTAGACCCAGAATCAATTCAAAGTCCTTGCGAATGGTTTGAATGACTGGTTTTTTATCCATTTGGTCAACGATTGAATACACTTTAAAATTACCATCGGTCAAAAAACCGAAATCAAAAAACGTAACACCCGCTTCATTTGTAAAGACGACACGTATTGAACTGTCCGGCATATTCTTAATCAACAGTAAACCACTAATATGATGGCCCGTAACATCAACTGCAGTGGTGTACCACCCTGTTGCTAAATTCACTGGTTTAATTTTATCAGCACACGAAGAATTAGTAGATGTAGTCTGAAGATAGTTATAGTCGGATGCGCAACCAACCACCAGAACAAGGAATAAACTAAAGAGCAAATATCGCATCACTGATTTGTTCATTTAGCTTTTTGTTGAAGAATGAAATCAAGGTTTTGTCTCCGGAAGGCTCGTTCATTTCGATCGACTTTACGGTATAATCTTTCCTATCGACAACAAGCACAATCGTCTGAAAAAATTGACGCAATGATTTTGACGAAGGTGTCATTTCTAAAAGATAGGTCTTTTCATTTTCAAAAACCTTCGTGGTGAAATCTTTACTGTCTAGAATTGTGCCTTGAACACAATCTACCATAATGCGATTAATCTGTTGAAAGAGTTTGTTTGATTTTACGTTAATGGTACTTTCTTTCTGATCGTCACGCACTTTCATCTTATCACCATTCACCGTCATGACGTAACGGAATGGCTTGACATATTCGATCTTTACTTTATTGCTTCGCTTAAACCAGAACTTACCTTCTGATATAATCTTCTCTGTAAGCGCAGTTAATATTTTTTCCTGAACAAAAGTGCTGTTAATAGAAGACACTTTTGCAGACTCTGTTGAGAATTGTTTTTTGAAAGCAGGTAAATCAACAACCGCGTTATAGGTTGGATACTGAGCAAAGGAAGAATATGTAAAAAGAAAAAAGAAAATAACAATATAAGGGCAGGAGTTACTCATTATATGGTTAAAGCGGGAGCTACGGCTTTTTAACCGCAGAGGCGCAGAGCCGCTAAGGAAGTCGCAATGATTATTTAGGTTTGTGTGCATTGATTTCATAATTACGCGATCCATTGTATTCATTCTTTGCGTCTCAGCGCCTCTGCGGTAAAATGTATTCCTCCACATATGCCTTCTCATTCAAGAGTTCATCCACTCTTACAATTTTCAAACCAAGCTTGTTGATATGATCCAAAAGCGCTGGAAGAATTTCAATTGTTACATCACAATAGTCGTGAAACAATATCATATCGCCAGCTTTAAGCGATTTTGTTACACGCTTCATCAATGCATTGGAGTCATGAATGATCGTATCAAACGACCGGACACTCCATCCAATCGTTTCGTACCCTCTTTGTTTCACTGCACTCGCAACCATTGGATTGGTTACACCATATGGAGGTCGGAAAAAACGAGGATTTAATCCAATTATTTTTTTCAATGCTACATCCGTATCCAGCAGCTCTTTTTTAATTTTGGAAGATGATTGCAAGTCGAATGTTTTGCCATGCCAGTAACTGTGGTTGGCCAGCAAATGACCTTCATTATAAATTCGCTTTACCAACGCAGGATGATCATCTATTCGATTTCCGATACAAAAGAAAGTTGCATGTACCTCATACTTGTTCAGAATTTCTAAAATCTTTTCTGTCTTTCCCGGAACAGGTCCATCATCAAATGTAATCGCAATAGCATTTGAATCAGCTTTACCCTTATACTTAACCGGTAGAAAAAATTGCATTCTTAAAATGACGGATCCAACAACATGAATAATGAGATACGACAAAATTAGAATGATATAAATCCAAAATGGCATGTCGCTATACCAATCGTAGAGCATCGCTGAAATCAGCAATACAATAAAACCGAAAGTAACTGTTCTGTTTAGTGACATGCACGTAGTAAAATCAGCGAATGATGCGTACCAAAGTACTGATTGTAGATCAGAATATTTTTCAAAGGCTTACTTACTTTCTTCTTAGTAATACCTTCGGGAATAGTCTGCCCTTGAATAATTCGAGAACCCAACCACAAAGCAAAAGCGGAAGCTGTTGGGTATTCTCCACAAAGCTGTTTAAAATATCCAATTGAGTTTGATGAAAAAAGTGAAGATGAAATCCGATCCATCTTTTCATCTGATTTCAGATCACCGCTCTTACCTAATAAAATCAAATCAATGTCTTCTGATTTTAATGAAGAAGCTTTTAGGAAATCCTGAATACCTTTTGCCAATGATTCTTCATCGGGTTTATAAAAAGTAGTAAGCGCCTCAACACCTACCTTATCACCTTCACTCTTCTCACCCGACAAAACAAAAAAAGCTGAGCCTTCTCCATTTAATGTTCCGTCAGTAGGTCTGTGAAATAACTGAAGACTATTTCCTAATTGGTTAAAAATTCCAAAACGTTTTTGAATCGCGTGACTTGCATCTGTTATTTCATCCACGCCACCGATTAATATTTTTCTATGCGGTGTTTCATTCAATTGAAGCATCGCATCAAGTAATGCGCTCTCAAATGAAAAAGCCTCGTGCGCATACGTTTGGTTGTAATCCTGACATTGAAGCAGCAATGCAATTTGAGAACCAATGGTGTTATGAGTTGATTGAATAAATGGTGTTGGGTTTAAAGCCTGCTCCTTGTTCTCTACCAACTTGGTGAGAAATATTCCAGTATCATCAAGGCATCCATAACCTGTTCCGGTAATAATTCCTTGCGGAACAGTTATACCAGCATCTTTCAATGCCATCGAGCCCGCAGCAACTCCCATCTTAATCACGCGACTCATTCTTCGAAGCTGACGCGGGTCAATCCATTGCGAGTATTCCGGTTCAATACATTTAAGTCGATCATCATTATAACCAACAGGTGTAAACAACGATTCTTCACCCCAGGTTTTCTGAGGTGAAATATTGCCCATGCCTTTAATGTATAATGTCATATTAAAATCAATCTCATTTGTTGGATGTGACTTTTAACCATTCAGGTGGATCAATATTATACTCATTAAAAATCTTTAGATGATACTGTGCGTTTATTTTATTCCTGAACTCAAAAACACTTCCATATAAAGACATGATCTTATTGTAATTATTCTTCAATCCTTTTGATGAATTAAATTCTGAATAGACCCACCATCCACACAATTCAAATTTCAAAGGCTTCATGTTAGTCAATTCTATAATCATATAAATTTTTGCACCATCAAAAACAAAAATTATCTCCTCAACCCTTGGCCACGAAATTTCAATTTGCATCTTGTCACTTTTATGTATTGAAACCATATCAGAATTAAGGGTCAAATATTGTTTGGGAGTTAAAATGGTATGTACTCGAGAAGCAAAAAGAGCGAACATCACAATAAATATTATTACTATCGGAAACAAAATAGCATCATTAAAATAGCCTCTCGATCTGTCAACGATTAAGGTGACAGCGATAAAGGATATTAGAACAAGAATCAAAACAATCCAATGCAAAACCATGCTCATTGTAGTTGGTCTGAATATTATCCTAACGGCATTGTTTCGTTTTACTTTATCCATTATTTTTTAAATCTATCCGTGATCTGTGAAGATACAGACCGAGGATTGGGTATTTTACATTTATAAATTGCTCTTTGAAAAAACAATCGAAGAACAATTGCCACCAAAGCCGAATGAATTACTCATTACATGCTTTACCGAAATACCTTTCTCAAAAGTAAGCTGCGGTGTAATACCTACTTCAGGAATTGCGGTCTCAAATCGAAGGTTTGGAAATACACATTGCTCACGGATTGCAAGCACGGAGAATACCGCTTCAATACCTCCACTTGCTCCAAGAGTATGTCCAGTAAATGCTTTCGTTGAGCTTACTGGTGGACATGTATTTCCGAACAAACGCTTCACCGCAGTGCCTTCGGAAAGATCGTTATTTTGTGTTCCTGTTCCGTGAAGATTAATGTAATCGATGTCTTCAACTTTCAATCCACTCATGATCAACGTCTGCTGCATGGCACCATACGAACCTCTTCCTTCCGGAGATGAAGCCGTTTGATGGAACGCATCATTCGTATTCGCAAATCCGGCAACGAAGCAATCGGTTTTTAATCCTTCCGCTTGTTTTACCTTATCGGAAACCAATACAATAAAACCAGCACCTTCACCAAGATTTAATCCATTTCGATTTGCATCAAACGGACGGCAAAGGTTTTTATCCAAAATCATTAAGCTGTTGAAACCGTTGATGGTGAACTTCGTCAACGCATCTGTTCCGCCTGCAACCACTACATCCAACATACCCTGATCAATCATGCGCGAACCCAACATTATGGCGTTCACAGAAGAAGAGCAGGCTGTGTTGATGGTGGACACAAATCCATTTATTTTTAAATCATCGGCAATTAATTCTGTCGACTGACCACATGCATGATGCACTACATCACGAAGTTTTCCATGACGAGAATTATTCAAAAAATCAGGAAAGAAATTTTCGGTTAGATCCATCCCACCTACCGTTGTCGCAGAGATCAAACCCGTTCGCCAACGCTTCAAGTCCAGGCCAGAATTTTTAACCGCTTCGCGTGCTGCATGAATGCCGAGCAAAGCTGTGCGGGTTATAGATTTTATTTTAAGATGATCAGCAAGACTTTCGTTTGTGTGTTTTACTTCACCAACAGGCAGTACGCCTTTGTGAATAGAATCAAACAAAGTAATTGGGCCAATGCCCATGCGCTCATTCTGAAGCGATTCAAATGTTTCAGACACTGAATTTCCAATGGCTGAAATAACACCTGCACCGACTACATGTATGCGGCCTTTCAAAATCGTTACGCGGGTTGGTGAGTTTTGATAAACGCTGCAATCGACCTCACAGACTTGAAAATTTCAGGACCGTCTTGTGGGTTGGCAATTTTGATATTATACGTTTGTTGTAAAAGTACAATGAGCTCCAATGCATCAATGGAATCCAAACCAAGGCCTCCTTCAAACAGGGGTTGGTCATCGCCAATTTCTTCTGGCTTAATGTGTTTTAAATTGAGGGACTCTACAATTTGCTTTTTAAGGTCGTTGATCAACTGATCCATAATTGAACTGATATAGTTTTTGAAGCGATTCTTCGCTATGCTCCTTCGCGTTAGCCGTTCTGGTTTTTCGGATCAAATATAAGAAAACATCGTGGTGCTCGCCCATTACATCGATCCAACCGGCCAAACACATTTCGGTTTTTGTTTCGGAGAGCAATTGATCTACATATTGAACCATGAAATTTGCATCAAAGGCGGGCTGAATAAAGAATGCATTTTCACCTTTTATTCCATGCCTGATACAAATTTCACCTGCCACAATATTCGCAAGCGTATAAACAAACAACGAAGGACTGGCCATTGTTTTGGTGGATTCCATATACCGCACATCCGTATCGAGACTTGCGTGAGCATTGGCCAATACCAGGGATACTTGTTCAGGATTAAGGTGTTGCTTCCAGTCACTTCCACGGAGCAGTACTTCGCTCGCGATCAATCCCAACTTCGACAGCGGATCCATTTTATAGAATTTCGGATAGCTTATTTTTAAAGATTGATACACATCCGATAAAAAAGAATCGAGATTATCTCCTCCTGCACTTTTATAGACTTCAACGCCAGAGTGCAAGAGCGTTTGATTACGAATGTGACAGTAGTCAGTAATATACAAGGTGAAGGATTATTTAATTTTGGCGAGTATGTCGCGCATACGAATGGTGCGGACCAATGCTGGTATTGCTGTAGCATGCTCACGCACATACTCATTATCCTGATCCCAAACATACCCCGCTAATACAGAACATATTTTTTCTTTAATGGACAAATCCTGATCGTGCGCGTAAAATATTTTTTCCAGCGAACCATCATACCAGGTCATTACATACGTGCGGAATGTATCTACTCCTTGTTGAATAGGCCGGGAATACTCCTCCTCCCAGTTAACATCTTCGCCTTTCAGTTTTTTAATTACAAGCTTGCTTGCCATGTGGCTTGATACAGTAGCGAACATAACACCTGATGAGAAAACTGGATCAAGAAATTCTGTAACGTTGCCCGTAAGAACAAAACCGTTTCCGTAGAATTTTTCTGTAGTGGCAGACCATGCCTCCAGCTTGCGCGGCTCAAACACGAATGGTGCATGTTGAAAACGTTTTCTCAAAAATTCATTTCCACCAATTAATGTATTGAACTGCTGCTGTAGGTCGCCTTCTATGCCATTAAAAAATTCAACATTACCTACAAAGCCAAGGGAGGTAACACCATTCGAAAAAGGAATAATCCAAACCCAAATGCCGGGCGCATACGTCACTATGATAATTCTATTCGGTTCATCAAAGTTTTCGCGGTTTGGCTCTTCGATGTGTGCAAATATCGCTCTGCGCGGGTCGAGGTTGGAGGGTTTTTCCATGTTAAACAATTTTGGTATTACCCTTCCGTAACCACTGGCATCGATTATAAATCGAGCCGATATTTTTTCTGTTGAATTATCTTTTTGTTGAACAGTCGTCTCTGAATTTCCTTCGTCATCAAACTGAATACCTGTAACTGTAGTTTCGAAATCAATCCGTACACCTTTGCGTTGCACCTCGGTGGCCAATGTTAAATCAAACTCAGCGCGTGGCACTTGCCATGTCCAAGTCCAACCTTTTGTAAATTGTTCAGAGAAATTATAATCCGCAACCTCATTTCCTCTTACAAACTTCGCCCCGAATTTTTGTTGAAAGTTTTTGGCTTTAACCGCTTCGAGCAGGTCAGCATCTTCCAGCACTTCCATACATCGCGGCAATAAACTTTCACCAATAACAAAGCGTGGAAATTTTTCTCGTTCTACTACCCGCACCGATAGGCCTGCCTTATGCACCATGGCAGCAGCAATCGAACCAGCAGGTCCTGCGCCAATAACGAGTACATCAATTTTTTCTGTCATTTTTATTTCGATAAAAACAAAGTTAATAGAAAGTTCAATGGTGCTTCAATTGGGTGTATTCCGTTTGTAGCAGCGATTTGTTTTAGCAGGGCTAAAGCCCATTTAAATTGTTGATAATAACCGCGGCCTTAAGGCCGTGGTTATTATAGAATCCTAAAGAATGGGCTTTAGTCCAATGCGAGAATTTGAAATGCAATCCTTCAACTTAAAATTATTTAGGCTTACAAATAAGTAAGGTATGGCTCAACCCGATATCATCAACCTCCTCAACACACACCAGCCCCGCTTGTTCTACGCAGCGCATGAAGACTTTTGAATCGTACATCTGACTGTTGCCGTTTGCCAGAGCTGTGAAGTACAGAGAAGTTTGTTGCAGTGAAAAGGCAGACGCCTCAAAGCGTTGACAATCCCAAAACGTTTCTAAAATATAAATTGAACCATTTGGCACCAGGGCTTTACGGCATCGATTTAAA
>JANODK010000020.1:0-36210 GCA_031412655.1 Chryseolinea sp. | reverse complement strand
GCGATATCAACGGACATCCAGTATTCACCAACGTTTCAAAGCAAGCCGGCATTACGATTGAAGGATACGGTTTGGGTTTGGCCATTAGTGATATTAACCAGGATGGTTGGCCAGATGTATATGTCTGCAACGATTACCTGTCAAACGATTTATTGTGGATCAATAACCACGATGGCACCTTCACAAATAAAATTAGTAGTGCCATAAAACACCAAAGCAATTCTGCGATGGGCAATGACGTAGCGGATATTAATAATGATGGCCTTCAGGATATAATGACATTAGACATGATGCCCGAAGATAATTATCATCGTAAAATGATGCATGTTCCATTAACCTATGACCGTAGAGAAATGGAAACGCAGCTCGATTATCAACAGCAATCGATGCGAAACATGCTTCAGGTTCATCAAGGTTTTAACATTAATGGCGATCCTTACTTTTCAGAAGCCGGGTATTTCGCCAATATCTATGCCACCGATTGGAGTTGGTCAGCACTGTTTGCCGATTTTGATAATGACGGACTAAAAGATATACACATTACAAATGGTTTTGTTCGTGATCTCACCAATGGAGATTTTATTATGTTTCGACAGCACTTGTACAATACTAAAACTGTTTCGGATCAAGAGTATATCAAAAAATTAATGCAAGCGCTTGGCGAAATTCCTGGGAGAAAAATAAAAAATTATTTCTATAAAAATCGAGGTCAACTCAGTTTTGAAAATGTTACCGATTCATGGGGCATATCGGAGGGAAGTTTTTCAAATGGTGCTGCCTATGCCGATTTGGATAATGACGGTGACTTGGATATGGTAACGAATAATATAAACAGTGAAGCTTTTGTTTTAAGAAACAATCTTATTAAAAAAGATCAAAAGATTGTGGCCGACAGTTTAAATTTTATACAAATAAAGTTAAGAGGAAACGATCAAAATCTAAATGGATTAGGAGCCTCAATAAAAATTGCCGTGAACGGAAATATTCAAATCATTGAACAAAATCCATGTCGTGGTTTTATGTCAACCGTTGATAACCGATTGCATGTTGGGTTAGGAACTGTGGCAAAAATTGATTCGTTGTATATTCACTGGCCAAATGGGCATTGTCAGGTATTGAAAAATATACTTCCTAACCAAACACTAGAATTAGATCAGAAGCATGCAAAGCCATATAAAGGCAACCTTACAAAGTGGAAGCAATCTGAATATGCGCAGGAGAAAAATGCAATATTTGAACAATGTGAAAAAGCCCTCGCTATTAATTTCACTCATCAAGAAGAGAGTTACATTGATTATAAAAGCTCACCGCTTCTACCTCAAAAATATTCGCAGCTTGGTCCAGGTATTTCTGCTGGTGATATCAATGGTGATGGTCTTGATGACTTTTTTATAGGCAACGGATATAAACATTCAGGAACACTTTTTTTTCAACAGAAAAACGGACAATTCCTTAAGCGCCCTCTGACTTCTAAAATAAAATTTGAAGAAGACATGGGTAGCGTGTTGTTTGATGCAGACGGTGATACCGATCTTGATTTATACATTGTAAGTGGAAGCAGCGAGTTTGACGAGGGTTCGCCTTACCTGCAAGATCGTCTTTATAAAAATGATGGCCATGGAAGCTTTAAGCAAGACACTACTGCTTTACCAAAATTAACAACGAGTGGTTCTTGCGTAGTGGCAAGCGATTTTGACAACGATGGAGATCTCGATCTTTTTGTTGGAGGCAGACAAATTCCTGGAAAGTATCCATATGCGCCTCGAAGCTATTTGCTTCAGAACGACAAAGGTAATTTTATAGATGTAACCTATCAACTCGCTCCTGAACTTCGAAATATTGGAATGGTAACAACTGCGCTTTGGACAGATTATGATAACGATGGACAGGCCGACTTAATTGTAGCGGGCGAGTGGATGCCAATCGTGATGTTTAAAAACGAAAAGGGTCGCTTAAAAAAAGCTAATGCCAACATTAGCCAGTCATCGTCTGGCTGGTGGAATAGTATTAGTGGAGGAGATTTTGATAATGATGGCGACATAGATTACATCGCAGGAAATCTTGGATTAAACTCAAAATATCAGGCAAGCATTCAGCAACCTTTAACCGTTGAAGCTGCAGATTTCGATAGTAATGGATCAGTTGATGCCGTGATGGGCTTATGGCTTAAAGGCAAAGACGGTAAGAAAAACATTTTCCCATCGGCTCAGCGTGAGGTATTAGTATTAGCCATGCCACCTGTTCGTTTAATCTTCAATACGTTTGATGATTATGCCAGCACCGATATGAACGCTTTTCTTGCACGACAAAAAAGCAAATCGGTTTTTTCGGCTAGTGCTGTGGAGATGCGAAGCGTTTATATAGAGAACAAAGGCGATGGTAACTTTGTATTGAAAGCATTGCCACTAGTAGCACAATTAGCTCCTGTATTTGGAATTACAGTGGGCGATTATAATGGTGATGATAATCTCGATGTTATGTTAACGGGTAACTCCTACTCAGCGGATGTGATCACAGGCCGATATGATGCTTCTTATGGATTATGTTTAGGGGGTGATGGAAAAGGAAATTTTCAGGAGATAAAATACTCTGGTTTTTATGCCGATGGCGACTGCAAAGGCATGGCTCAGTTATTCGATAGGCACAATAATCCGATTATTTTAGTGGCGCAGAATTCAAATTCACTTTTAGCATTTCGGGTTAAAGAAGGTGTCAATAAAAAACCAACAACATATAAAAAACGAAAGGAAGAATATTATTATGGATCTGGATACTTATCTCAGTCGTCAATTAAATTAAAGCACTAACCATGAGAGAGGGCAGACAAACATTTTTAAAGGTTGATGGTAATCGAAATTCAATTACTTCATTGTCAGAATTGGAGATTTTGGTGCTTGAAAATATATTTCAAAACAAAGTAAGTAATGTGGAAGAGATATATCGATCACTTCCAATTTTGCTGGATTATTTAACGGTATTACGGTATGTACACAGTCTGTTAGGAAAAGATCTTCTTGTGCAAACTAAAATAGGTCATGAAAGCATATATAAACCGAAAAACAGTACACGGTATCTTAAGAAATATTTCCGTCACTTTAAAGAATTGAATTCGATGAAGTCGGTACTTTAAATCAAACTATTTTTATCCATGTAGTTAGGCTAAACTACAAAACTTCTTTTCACTCGATGAGAATGGAGACCATCGACAAGGGTTTAGTGTAGCGACTTTTATATTTTAATTAATGAAAATTGTATCCGAACACCTTAACTTATGAAACAACTTTCTGTTTTATTTTTTCTAGTATTAGTATCGTGGGCCAAATCAGGCTGGACTCAAACCGGTATTGCAAATGTGCAAACTCCTTTAAATGAGAAGAGTCAGCGCTTTAATAACACACCTACAACACCCGCTGCTCCAACGCCACCCATGGGTTGGAACTCATGGAATAACTATGGTTGCGATATTACAGAAGCAGAATTCAAAGCACAAGTAGACTACATGGCGGATAAGCTTAAACCTTATGGTTATGAATATATAACCGTTGATATCTCATGGTACTCACCGAGTGTATCAGCGGATCCACGAAGTCCATATCATCATCCTACGTATGGTAGGCATGATGCGGAGTTGGATGCATACGGAAGATTTATTCCGGCAAAGAATAAATTCCCTTCTGCGGCAAATGGATCGTTTAAAGCATTAGCAGATTATGTACACTCTAAAGGCCTGAAATTCGGTTTGCACATTATGCGTGGTATTCCGTGGCAAGCAGTTGAGCAGGACTTACCCATATTTGGAACAAAGTTAAAGGCACGAGATATAGCGAACGCTGCCGATAATTGTTTGTGGTATAACGCCACGTATGGTATTGACATGTCCAAACCGGGTGCGCAAGAATATTATAATTCTATTTTTCAACTTTATGCTTCCTGGGGTGTCGATTTTATTAAGGTAGATGATTTGAGTTACCCGTATCACGCCAGTGAGATTACGGCAGTGCGAAAAGCAATTGAAAAGTCGGGTAGAAAAATAGTCTTTAGTACTTCACCTGGTTCAACACCGACAACAGCACGGTATCATATATTAACAAATGCTGATATGTTCAGAGTTTCCGCTGACTTCTGGGATGATTGGTCGCGTTTAAAAGAACAATTCAGTTTGGCCAATACGTGGGCAGTACATGCAGTGAATTTCCCGGGACATTGGCCTGACTTAGACATGATTCCATTTGGCAAAGTAGCAACTCGATCGGGTGATAGCGGTGGCGAAAGATGGTCGCGCTTTACAAAAGAGGAACACTTTACTTTAATGACACTGTGGAGTATTGCCCGATCACCTTTAATTATTGGAAATGATCTTACACAAAATGATGCGTTTACATTAGCGGTACTAACCAACGAAGAAATCATAGAGGTAAACCAAAAAGGCACGCAACAAAAACAGTTAAGCAATCGAAACGGATTTATTATTTGGGAATCGTTAAGTGCCAATAAAATAAGTAAAAATGTAGCCGCCTTTAATTTGAACGATGTAGATGGAACTCTTCAAATTAATTTGAAAGATTTTGGTTTCTCAGGAAAATGTTCTGTTCGCAATCTCTGGACGAAGAAAGAGATGGGAACAGTGGAAGGAAGTTTTAAGGTTCCTTTATTACACCATGGCGCAGAAATGTTTAGCGTTACTCCGGTAGAATAGCAATTACTGCTTTGTAAAGTTTAATAATGTTGATAATTCTAAGACATATAGTGCACAGTCTGATTGATGGTTAACTATTTTAATTTTTTGTCTATATGCTCATAAATGTTTTTCGACTTTTTGCTTTTGCAATCTTAACCGTGTTGAGTATTTCCTCAAAAGCACAGTCTGATTCCGTTGTGTTGCAGAATAAATTTATTTCCAGAACATTTAAGTTTACAAAGGGAACAAAAGGTTTCTTCACCACTTCATTTAAAAATCACGAAGGCAAAAATGAATTTATAAAAGGTGGTTCTGAAGAGTTCTCAATTTCTGTTAATGGAGAAACCATAACGGGTAGAAATTCTATTTACCTTAGTCACTCCATAGAGCGGATCGCAGATGAAACAAAGTGTAAAGTAAACTTAACAACGGACGATCGACACATTAATCTGCAATTGGTGTTTCGACTTTATGATGACTTACCCATCATCCGAAAAGAAATCAGCATATACAACAATACAAAAGAGGAAATTGCGCTCACCAATATGGATGTTGAAAATTTGCAATTCGAAGTAGTAAATACCTACATGAATGAAGTCTATGCAAACTACGGCACTACCCTCACCCGAATTCCATACAAAGGCAATCACGATGATGCTGCTATTTTACTCTTTAATCTTAATGCAGGGCAAGGCGTAATTTTTGGAAACGAAGCTCCCAGTGTATTGAAGCGAACAGAACTATATATGAAGCCGGGAAAAATTGCCATCGGCATGGGATTGATAAACGAATCGTATCCCTTTAAAAAATGGCTGAAACCTCAAGAGACGTTTACCAGTCCGGGAACCTTTATGTATGTTTCAACATCGCGAAAGTGGCAAGATGCATTCGAAGGAAACTTTCAGGATTTTTTACGCAACAAACTTGGTGTAAAATTATTTCAGCATAAACAGCCTCCATTTTTTATTTACAATACATGGCAACCGTTTTTCGATAACATCAACGAACGCATCATTAAAGAATGTGTCGACAATCTTGTGAACACCGGAACAGACTTGTTTATAATAGATGCAGGGTGGTATAAACGTGCTGGTGATTTTGAGCCTGATCCGATAAAATTTCCCAATGGTTTAAAGCCAATTACGGATTACATTCGCAGCAAGGGAATGAAAGCAGGTCTTTGGTTTGCCATTGCCAGTGTTCATAACAAAAGTGATATCGCAAAGCAACATCCGGAGTGGCTTGTGCGTGATGCAAAAGGTAATGTTGAAAATTTACACGATGGAAATTTGGCCGAAGATGGAGATGAATGGCACAGTGCCATACGAACAATGTCGCTGGGTTCGGGGTATTACGATCACGTTTTAAAATTGCTGAAGCGCAGAGTAAAAGAGTGGGGGCTGTCATACTTAAAACTTGATTTGTCTATTGCAACCTCTGCATATGTAAATGATGTTAATCGAACGGGTGATTATAATTTTAATGTGAGTAAAATTTATAAAGATCGCGAAAGCAGTTACTGGACAATGTATGAGCGAATGATGCTTTTAATGGATGAGCTAAAAAAGGAATTTCCTGATCTTCTAATCGATTGCACTTTTGAAACCTGGGGGCGCTATAATATTGTTGATTATGCCTTGATACAACATGCCGATTACGACTGGCTCACCAATTTTGATTTTGCTCCGCCAGAAGGACCACTCGCTATTCGACAAATGAATTATGATCGATCTCGTGCTATACCTCCAAACTGTCTTTTGATAGGGAATCAATTTATGGATTTCCCAAATTATCAATATGTATATTTTTCAATGGCTTCCGGATCAGCGTTGATGGTAGGCGATCCACGGAAATTAACACCGTCTGATAAAGCGTTTTATTTAAAGTGGAATACATGGTTTAAAGAAATGGAAAGCAAATATCAGTTTACACAATTCAGACAATCGCATGATGTATTTGACCGACCAACGGATTTGAATTGGGATGGCTGCTACCGAATCAACACCGAAAAACAAGGGGGTCTATTGTTCTATTTCAGAAATAACTCATTAGATGAAACGAGAGTATTTCGAATTCCGGGACTTGATCCAAATTCCCAATACCGAATTTATTCTCACGATGATGGAAAGTCCATTGGAACATTTAACGGAAATGAATTGATCAATACTGGATTGAGTATAACAATCGATAAGACGTATTCAGCAAAGGTACTGGGTATTGAGAAATCATTATAATAATAGGTTTGTATTTTGAAGCCGTTTAAATGTTTTGATAAAGTTTATTCTTTAATCCTTTTACCTATAATGAAATACATATTCACCCCAATACTTATTTGTTTGTTAAGCTCCACCGATTTGTTTAGTCAGTATATAAATCCAAAATTACCTCTTAGGGTTTCGTCTGACGGACGATCCTTGGAATATGAGAATGGTCAAGCTTTTTTTTGGCTGGCTGATACAGGATGGGAATTGCTGCATAGATTGGATAAGTCCGAAGTCGATTACTATCTCGAAACACGCGCCAAGCAAGGCTTTAATGTTATTCAGTTGGCGGTAATCCCAGAATTAAATGGACTGTCTACGCTTAATCGTTTAGGTGATTTACCTTTAGTGGATTTCGATTTGGGTAAGCCCAATGAAAGATATTTTCAGTTTGTAGATTATGTGGTTTATAAGGCGGCCAGTTTAGGTTTATTTGTTGCTATGATGCCATCGTGGGGAGGGGCTTGGAATGTGCAACCTCATCCATTTAATAAGGCATACTTTACGGTAGAAAACTCATTTACATTTGGTAAATATATTGGCAACCGATACAAAAACCAATGGAATATTGTCTGGATCATGGGTGGTGACCGAAATCCTGAGACCAGTACTCACTATGCCATAATCAGATCGGAAGTTAAAGGAATAAAGGAAGGAGATGGAGGCAAGCATTTATTTACATATCATCCTGGTGGTGATTGTTCATCCGCCAGTTTTTTTCATGAGGAAAAGTGGCTTGATTTTAATATGACCCAAACTGGACATAGTGATAGAATGGTTCCTACATACTTATATTCATTAAATAACTACGTCATGAATCCGGTGAAGCCTTGTCTTGATGGTGAACCTCGCTATGAAGATTTGCCTGTAAGGTTTTGGGAAATGAAATTAGACAGCACATATAAGAGGAATCCGTACACCATTGCTGATTCGCAAACTCCTTATGGATATTTTAATGACTATGATGTACGAACGGCTGCATATTGGTCTGTTTTTTCGGGCTCATGCGGACATACTTACGGCAATGGCAGCGTTTGGTGCTTTTGGCAACAAGGAACTTTTGCTCCGCTTGCCGTAAAACATTCTTGGCAAAAAGCAATGAATAGTCCAGGTGGTATTCAGATGGGTTATTTGCGGACTTTGATTGAGCGATTCGGGATTGATAACTTCGCTCCAGACAGGAATGTTATTACCAACAACTCATTTTTTAGGCAGAATTATATTGCTGCGATGCGCAAGGAGGATGGTACTTCGATCTTGGTTTATTCACCAGATGGCGAGAAATTTAAAGTGTCATTAACCAGAATAAAGGAAGGAAAAATTTTTTCAAGTTGGTTCAATCCTAGAGATGGTATGTACTCGAATCGTATGGCTGTGGAAACGTCCCAACTCAATGCTGAATTTGTGCCACCTTCCAAAGGAATGGACTGGGTACTCGTGCTCACAAATGATAAATGAGCCAATGCTACTATGGAGGGAAATCTAGCTATTGCTGACAAATCCAACGATTTATATGCTCACTATTTGAATCTGTTGGTAGTCAACGGAAAAATAGACATGGCTTTCAGTGATTTGTATAAATTTTAAAAAAAATATCATCACTCAATTTATTTTAACCATTACTATGAAACACAAAGTACTATCGATTCTTACCATTATTCTTATTCAGTTTGCGAATATTGGTTTTAGTCAAAATGTGATTTACAAAAATGCCAAAGCGCCCACAGAAGACCGTATCAAAGATTTGATATCCAAAATGAATTTGGATGAGAAAATTCTACAGCTCAATCAATACACCTATGGTATCAATACCAATGTTAATAATATAGGCGATGAAATTAAAGACACGCCAGCAGGTATTGGGTCGTTAATTTATTTTAGTGCCGACCCGGTTTTGCGCAATACCATTCAGAAAAAAGCGATGGAAGAATCCCGTTTAGGTATTCCAATACTATTTGGTTTCGATGTCATTCATGGGTTCCGTACAGTTTATCCCATATCGTTGGCCCAAGCGTGTTCGTGGAATCCTGCTTTAGTAACACAAGCAGCAGCAGTTGCTGGCAAGGAAGCGAATTTGTCAGGAGTAGATTGGACGTTTTCACCCATGATTGATATTGGCCATGATGCCCGATGGGGTCGTGTGGCAGAAAGCTATGGAGAAGATCCTTACGCCAATTCAGTTTTTGGCGTGGCCACTGTACAAGGGTATCAGGGCAAGAGTTTGTCAGATCCATATTCTATCGCGTCTTGTTTGAAACATTATGTCGGTTATGGCGCATCTGAGGGAGGACGTGATTATCATTCATCGGATGTCTCGATGCAATCTCTTTGGGAAACATATTTACCGCCCTATGAAGCGTGTGTTAAAGCAGGTGCCGCCACGTTGATGAGTGCCTTCAACGATATTAGTGGTGTGCCGGCCTCTGCCAATCAGTACACATTAACAGAAATTCTAAAAGAAAAATGGAAGCACGATGGTTTTGTAGTTTCGGATTGGGATGCGATCAATCAATTGATTGACCAAGGTGTAGCAGCTGATCGCAAAGAAGCGGGGTATAAAGCGTTTAAGGCAGGTGTCGAAATGGATATGAAAGACAATATTTATTTCGAAAATTTCAAACAGTTAATTGCGGAACAAAAAATATCGATGGCGCAAATAGATGATGCTGTGAGCCGTGTTCTTCGTGTAAAATTTCGTTTAGGCTTGTTCGATCAGCCCTATACCACTGTAGTTAATGAATCGACTCGTTATCTTCAGAAGGAAAGCAAAATGGTTGCTCAACAACTTGCTGCAGAATCGATGGTATTACTTAAAAATAATTCCAACACGCTCCCATTGACATCAAAGACTAAGCAGATAGCATTAATTGGTCCGATGGCTGCTGATAAAGCAAACTTAATGGGTGCATGGTCTTTCAATGGTCATAAAGAAGATGCTGAATCTATTGTAGAAGGATTGCAAAATGAATTTGGAAGCACGGTAAAAATCAATGTTGCTAAAGGTTGCGATTTCGATGGTCATGATGAATCTGGGTTTGCCGAAGCGCTTGCCGTTGCCCAGAAGGCAGATGTGATTTTAATATGTTTGGGTGAGAAGAACGAATGGAGTGGTGAGAATGCTTCGCGATCTACTATTGCTTTGCCTACCATTCAGGAAAAATTGGTGTACGAATTAAAAAAAGCAGGCAAACCTATTGTATTAATTCTTTCTAATGGTCGTCCGTTGGAGCTAGTGCGATTGGAGCCATTGGCGGATGCCATCGTAGAGATATGGCAACCTGGTATTGCCGGTGGTACTGCCCTATCAGGAATTCTGTCGGGTAGAATTAATCCTTCAGGCAAATTGGCCATTACATTCCCACTCACCACGGGGCAAATACCCGTTTACTACAACATGCGCCAAAGTGCACGACCAACACAAGGCAAGTATCAGGATATTTCTACAGCGCCTTTGTATTGGTTTGGTCATGGGTTGAGTTATACCACTTTCAGGTATGGAGTGATGAAACTATCCACAACTAAAATTAAAAAATCAGAGAAACTGACCGTTACTGTTGAAGTTAGCAATACTGGGGCAGTGTCTGGAGCTGAGACTATTCATTGGTACATTTCCGATCCGGCATCTTCCATCTCCAGACCTATGAAGGAGTTGAAATTTTTTGAAAAAAGGGAGATCGCTGCAGGTGGGAAAACAACTTTCAAATTTGAGATCGACCCAATGCGCGACTTGAGTTATGTTGATGCAAAGGGGAATAGGTTTTTGGAGACTGGAGATTACTATGTTTTAGTTAATTCAAATCAAAAAGTCAAATTTGAAGTTACGGAGTAGCCACAGCATGTTTTCATCGACTTCAGCTTTCATTCCATATTTCATGCACAACAGTTGACAGATGAATGGCTTATTGAATACACACTGTCAGAGAGCGACTTATTGAAGCCCCATTACCGGGTTTCACTGAGGTATCCGTTCAATCTCATTAAGGAGTCAGTCGATGTGAGATAACCAATTGGGGATAGCTTCGAGATATGTCAAGAACTAGTCACCAAACACACACCATTAATTCATTAGACTTTTAGTCAAAAACAACTGAAGTAAGTAGAGGAAACATTGTGCAAAGATGGAACTTGTTCCATAATAGATTTGATATAACTTATATCAATAGGGCATTCGATTAACTGCCATTCGTTATTAAAAATTCCTGCAACATGTTAGCGACATTAACTTCATCAGTTGATTGTGCAACAATGGTGACATTACTCAAAATTAATTTTCAACAAGCCGTTCTATCATCAGCGGCCCTTCTTGCCTAATTAATCAATGCAAAATTATCTAGATAGTACGGGTTGGAGTAGTAACCTCGACTCACGGTTTGTTTTGAAAAGAAAGGAAGAGGGCACGGCTCGATCGCAATGAACGCTGATTTTAAGGATATTAAGTTAAAGCGTCTAACCTCATTACACTTTGTAAGATCTATTTGAAAAGAGGTTAGGGTTTTTAGTTGGCTTCGCGTCTATATTATTTGGAATCAAGATTCTCTGAATTTAATGAATAGCTAAACCTAAAACTCGTATTATGAAAAAAGTATTACTTTTTGCTCTTACGTTGCTATGTTTATGGAACATACCATTACTGGCGCAACGAGATCCGTATTTACGGCCATTTGCCAACAATTCCATTTGGAATATGGCAATACACAATAATGCTGTATATGTTGATGCTAAAATAAATGCACCAACAGCATGGGGCGTTACGGCAGATCCTGAAATTATAATTCTATCTCCATCTTCACCCAATGTAGGTATATATACTTCTGGTTGGCCAGCAAGCACCAGATGTGATAAAGGTGCTTTTATTACCAATGCGCCCATTCCTGATGGTTGGATAAATGGCATACCTGACGGAACACCAAATAACTCAACAGCAATTCTTGCACAAGACGGACAAACCGTAATAAACCTTCAATGTCTTCACCGATGTGCTACTAGTGGACCAGCATCTTCTTTAATACAATATCCATCAGAAAATTTATATGGTGATGGAATTGAAGGTGGACATGGCGGAAGCGGAATGGGTGCCTTAGGTGGGTCGATTCGTGTTGGTGAATTAACACCAAACTATACCGAGGCTCAAATAAAAGCTGATCCAAACATTTTTATCAAGCACGTTATAAAAATGAACGTTAATACCTTGTTGTATGTCAGCAATACAAATGGTGGCTACCGATGGCCTGCTGTGAAAGCTGACGGTAACTATAATTCTACGGGTGCTTGCGATTACTATGGCGGTAGTGTTCCTCAATTCAAAATGGGATCACTTTTAGCCATACCAAAAACTGTGAATGTAGAAACAATGGGACTACAAACAGGTCCGGGTATAATGATGGCGCGTACATTACAAAAATATGGTGCCTATTTAGTAGATGCTACTTGTTGGGATGTTGTTGCCTTCGAAATTCAGACAGGACCTCACGGGGATGTTGAGTCTCAATTTGCAACTAAATACGGCTACCCTTTTAGTCCTCAAAGTACTAGTGGTGCATGGGCGCAAGACATTGCTAAAATTGTACAGGAATTATTTGTGGTTGACAGCAATAACGCCTCTAATATTGGTGGTGGTCCAACAAGTGATTTGGTAAATCGTTTGGCTCCTGCTATTTGTGACATTGGTACACCTGGTTCCGGAATTTATGATTGTGGCGCAGTGGTAAATGTACCTGTTACCGGAGTTACAGTTAGCCCAACAACCGCAAGTGTTGCCACTGGTGCTACTACAACATTAACAGCAACTGTTGCTCCAACAAATGCAACGAATAAAAATGTAACGTGGTCCTCAAGCAATACAGCAGTTGCTACAGTTAGCGCAGCTGGTGTTGTTACCGGGGTAGCTGCAGGTTCAGCTACCATCACAGTGACTACAACTGACGGAAGCAAAACAGCTACTTGTGCAGTTACCGTAACATCTAGTGGAGGAACCACTACAGGTTATGAAGCTGAAAGTGGAACTTATGGTGGCGGAGCTCAAACTCAGACAGCTTCAAATGCGTCTAATGGCGCTGTGGTGGGAAATTTAAATTCAGTTGGTTCATTTACACAGGTTTCAAGTGTTAACGGAGGATCTGGCGGAACAGCGAGTCTTGTGATTCGTTATTCGAATGGTTTTTCTTCTACCAGTGCGATAGGACTTTATGTAAACAATACGTTTATCCAAAATGTATCATTTCCTGTAACAGGAGGATGGAACACTTTTGCAAATGCAACAGTAAGTATAAATTTGCCATCAGGAACAGCCAATACAATCAAATTGCAAATTGGTTCAGGCAATGCAGCAGCAGATATTGATAAATATACAGTAACACCAAATGGTACTACAACTGTTTCAGTTACCGGAGTTACAGTTAGTCCAACAACCGCAAGTGTTGCCACTGGTGCTGCTACAACATTAACAGCTACGGTTGCTCCGTCAAATGCAACGAATAAAAATGTTACGTGGACCTCAAGCAATACAGCAGTTGCCACAGTAGGCACAGCTGGTGTTGTTACCGGTGTTGCTGCAGGAACAGCTACTATAACGGTTACTACTACTGATGGTGCGAAAACTGCAACCTGCGCTGTTACAGTTACAACTGCCTCTGCAACCAATGTAGCCTTAAATAAAACAGCTACCGCCAGTGGAATAGAGGGTGTCGGATTTGAAGCATCAAAAGCATTCGATGGAAATACCACAACGCGCTGGTCTTCTGCTGCTAGCGTTAGTACTGCATGGATTTATGTTGATTTAGGTGCTAGTTATAATATTTCGAGAGTAGTATTAACATGGGAAGCTGCCTATGCCAACGGATACCAAATTCAAACATCTAACGATGCTGCTACGTGGAACAATATTTATTCAACAACAACAGGTAACGGTGCTACCGATGACCTTACAGGACTTACGGGCAATGGTCGTTATGTACGTATGAATGCGACAACCAAGGGAAGTCCCTATGATTATTCATTGTATGAATTTGCGGTTTATGGTACACCAGGAACTACAGTTGCCGTAACTGGCGTAACCGTTAGCCCTACCACGGCAAGTATTGCCGCAGGTGCCACTACTACTTTGACAGCCACGGTTGCTCCGTCAAATGCAACAAATAAAAATGTTACGTGGACATCAAGCAATACAGCTATTGCAACAGTAAGCACAGCTGGTGTTGTTACCGGTGTTGCAGCAGGATCAGCTACCATTACAGTTACAACTGCCGATGGAGCCAAAATAGCTACTTGCGCAGTTACAGTAACGGGTGGAGGTACTACAACTTTGAATATAGGACAAACAGGTGTGATGAGCGGACAGGATGGGGGTAGCTCTACCTATCTGAATGCTCAGATTGCTACACTTTCGCAAACTGCTACTATGCAAAGTATAAGTATTTATATAAAAGCAGCTGCGGGTCAAATGTATATGGGTGTTTATAACAACAATTCTGGCAAACCTGGTTCTTTGGTTGCTACAACGGCACAATTTACGCCTGTAGTTGGTTGGAATACAATAAATGTTACTACACCTGTTAGTCTTGCTGCCGGTACTTATTGGTTGTCATATCAACCGAATAATGATGGGCTAGGTCAGGCATTTTCAACAACAAGTGGTACAACCTATTATGCTCAACCACGCACTTATGGAGCTCTGCCTGGTTCTTTTCCTGCTTCTACTTTAGCTGCAAACACAGAAAGTTCGGTGTATGCTACTTTAACAACTGGCACTGTATCTGTTACCGGCGTTACCATGAGTCCAACAACCGTATCAGTAGCTGTGGGAGCTACTTCACAATTAACCGCTACCGTTGCACCTTCAAATGCAACGAATAAAAATGTTACGTGGACTTCAAGTAATACAGCAATTGCAACAGTAAGCACAGCTGGTGTTGTTACCGGTGTAGCAGTAGGTTCAGCAACCATCACAGTTACTACTACTGATGGAAGCAAAACTGCTAATTCTGCAGTTACCGTAACTACAGCTTCTGTAGGGCCTTTAAAAGTTCATCTTATCGGTAATTCACTCACTCAAGCTGACCCTGGTTACAGGGGTGTTTTAAAGAGTAAATTGGCTGCCGATGGTTACAATTTCAGCTTCGTAGGAACAAAAACCGATGGAACCAGCAGCCATTCAGGTTATGGTGGTTACATTGTTGGTCCTGGAGCAAGCTCAATAGGGAATATCTATGATATGTGGACAGCAGGTACGAATTTGAACGGTGTTGCTTGTGATATTATCATTCTTGAAATTGGTATTAATGATTATTTTAACTCCACGGATCCTAATTATAATCCTGAGAGTCCAGCTGCGGCAAAATTGGATGGCTTGATTTCTTTGATTTATTCAACAAAGCCTAATGTTGCCATTTATGTTAGCAATCTTACGCCAGTTGCCTGGGACGCAAATGCATTCGGTCCATGGAACGCTCAGGTTCCGGTAATTGTAAATAAATACACCAGTCAGGGTAAAAAATGTTATTTAGCTGATGTGAGAAATGGTATAAGCTGGAATTTATCAACCGATATTAGCGGTGATCAATTACATCCATCCGATGCTGGTTACACAAAAATGGGTAACTACTACGCAGCGTTATTGGAATCGAAAAACTCTAAGAGTACAAATGCTAGGGTTAATACCACGGTCATACCCACAGCAACTGAAAATGGCACTTTGATGGTGTATCCTAACCCTATTACAGACAACGAACTTCATTTAAATGTGAGTGAATTAGCCGGCAATGATGATATTCGTGTCAACATGTTCGACCTTACTGGGAAGGTCATAAAAAGTGAAGTGTTTAAGTCTGGTAAACATGATATAACCCTTCAGTTACATGACGTGAATTCCGGTGTGTACATGGTATTAGTACAATCAGGGAACAAACTTTTCCGAAGTAAGATAATTAAAAAGTAATTTCAAATTAATACAAGGGAGCTCTATTTGAGGGCTCCCTTTTTTTGTTGTTTTTTAGAACTCATCGTTTTATTAAAGTTGTATACTGCCAACTTTTTTTTCTAAACATTAAAATCTTTTAAATATCACCCTACCGAATACTATAATATTCAAACATTTGGAAATGAAGCAATTACAACACCAGGTTATATTCTATTTGTCCTGAAAGAACAGAACGAAACTCAGTATGTTTATATTAAAAGCCAAACCACAGATGCAATGAAGAAGCGGAATTGAGCTATAGACTAATCTACAAACGAACTTTTTCGAGAGCTTCGAGTGCAGGAGAGGCCTAGTTCTATTAAGTTGGTTAGTGCAGTTTAAAATATCTATACGGTTGCGCCAATAACCGCGAAGTGTGTAGTGCTCTAAAATGAGTAATGCCTAACTGTGCATGGAAAGGCATTAGCTCTGCGGGTGGACTCCCTTAATATTTTGCTGCAAGTTAAAATATTTTTTAGTTCTGCCTCACCCTCCTTCAACTTGGATATTGTATTAATACAAGTAGCAAAGTCCCAATTAGCTCCCACTTATAGTGCCCCTAGCCTTACAATACAGTCCACCAAACATTTAAATTCTGCTACTTAGCCGAAATAGAGCCAATTGGCTCTAACATTAAAAAGTCCCTTTCTCCACATTAGGTTGGAAACGGGTCACAACCGAGATTTAGGATATGTCAAAGCATTTGGCAAGCATCTGAAAAAACTTAGGCTGGCAAAGAGCTCGTCGCAGGAGGAGCTATCATATCAGTGCGTGATCCCAACGAGTCAGATCGGAAGATTTGAAAGAGGCGAACGGAGCCCGACACTCAACACCCTAAGGGTACTGGCTGAAGGGTTAGGCGAGGAGCCTTCAAAGCTCCTGGATTTTAAGTATAAGGTTAAGAAAGATCAATAAACGGGAATTGTTGGCTAAGTGATGGAGGAATATTTTGATGGACATACATCAACGTCTTCCTGGCCATGGAATAGTGCCGGGAAAACATTGGTAACCACTACAACAGGCATAGCACAGTAAGAAGGGCTGCTCTCTATCAACAACAAAGTATCACAATACCTGGGCACGGGATGGACGAGTGAACCAATAGAAAAAGAAAATTTGATTACGTCAAAACATTTGCTGACCATGACGTCAGGGATTAATGATGAAAGTGATTTTGTAATAAAGGCGAATTTAACATACCTGGACGATGCAGGTGTGAGGTGGTCATACCATAATGTTTTTCAAAAATAAATGGATGTTGTAGCAGCGGCAAGCAGTCAGGATTTTGAAGCGTAATTCAACGCCAAATTAAAAACCAAAATAGGAATGGAAGGCGCCTGGGACAATGGTGTTATTTTTAAAATATATGAAAGTAACACTCGTAGTATGGCTAGGTTCGGACTATTGGCACTGAACAAGGGAAAATGGGTGAATGAGCAAATCAGAAACGAAACTTTTTTTAATGAAGGCATTAGTACATCTCAAAGTATAAATCCAGCCTATGGCTATTTATGGTGGTTAAATGGTAAAACAAGTTATATGGTGCCGGGTGGTCAAACCGTTTACCCGGGACTTTTAGTGCCCAGTGCCCAGACTGATATGTATGCCGCAATGGGCGCGGAAGATCAAAGCATCTATGTAATTCCCAGCAAAAATATGGTAGTGATAAGAATGGGAAATGCTTCCGATCGCGCAAACCCCAATTTTGCACTTTCCGGATTTGACGATGCTCTCTGGAAAAAAAATAAATGCCGTAATAAATTAAAAAGGGTTTCTAAAAACAGGAAGGTACTCTTATACCTTCAACGGCAAGAGCGGTTTGTTTACGAAAGTAACTTCTCTCAACGATTTCTTTATTGAACAAGATTCTAATGGTGCACGGATGAGCAACACTCTTGCTTGCACACAACATCCGCACGAGTAGTTCTCAGTTCCGAATCATTAGAGCCCTTTTCTAGGGACTCTGATGGGACGTAATGAGTTTGATTAAGCATAAGAATTTAAAAATGCATTTCTTCTCCTCAACTTCAGAAAGAGATGAAAGCGATTCTCTTATTGCATCTACCAGCTTTTCATAGTGTGCCATAGTTCCAAGTGAATAGGCACTTGAAAGCAGGTGGAGTACTTATGAATAAAAAATATAATCAGAGCTACGGCTTTTTTCCGAAGATTCGAACTTTTGTTTATTTGAAATGTTAGCTTAGGTGAATTATTCAACTTCCTTTCATTAGTGCGCCTAGGTCTAATCGTTTTTTTTTGCGGGGTGAATTCTCTGGCCTATGGTCAGCCATCAAAAGTTGATAGTCTTCAACTGCTTATTGATTATGAAGGCGAATCCAAACGAAAGGTTGAGTTGCTTAATGAGTTGTCTTTTACTTTTTTTGATCTTGACGTTGAGAAGGCAAGTTCATCGACTGAACAGGCTCTTCTGTTAGCAGATAAGATTCAGGATAAGCGGGGTAGGGCATGGGCGTTATCTTATCGCGGACTTTACTTTCTTTTTAGTGGAAAATTACCCGAGGCCAAAGACTACTTTGAACAGTCGCTTGCTGCTGGCAAATCGCTACCCGATCCGAATATAGAAACGTATTCTCTAACTCAGCTTGGAAATGTTTACAGGGATGAGGGGCTGTTTGATTTGGCTCGTCAATTCTATCAGCAGGCCATTCATCCCAATCTTCACGGTCAGAGCCAATACTATCGATCGGTTGTTTTCATGAACATGGGCCGTTTTTACCTCACTATTCACGAACCTGATTCAGCACTCCACGCAATTCAAGAGGCTATAAGATTGCGAGCATCAAAAACAGATTCAGTCCAACTTGCTGATGCCTGGATTTTGATTGGCAATTGTTATCGAGGCAAAGAGGATTTTGATGAAGCGGAAAAGTATTACCAGAAGGCATTTCGCGTGTCTCAAGGTGAGCCATTTATTGAAGCCGACTATCTTCAGAATATGGGTGAAATTCACTTTAGACATGGCGACTTTCAACGTGCCCTTGAAAACTGGGCAAAGGTGTTGACGTATCATCGGAAGAACCAGTATAAATACATGTTAGCTGAATTGTTGTTTAGAATGGGGGCGGTATTTGAAGAGCAAGGTTATTTTGAACTCGCTAACGAATACCTGGCCGATGCTTTAAAGGTATCTGAAAAGGCTGGCTACCAGTATCTGACTGGTGGAATATACAACGAACAAGGCTGGGTATATTACCGTAGTTTAAATTTTAAGATAGCGTTAGATAATAATTTAAAAGCCGAACAGATTTTTAAAAAATTGAATGCAAGATTTGAACTGGCAGGTTGTTGGGATTTGCGCGGATTAATTGAACGAAATCTGATGCACTACGATACGGCATTAACATATCATAAAAAGAGTTTGGGCGTTAGAATTCTTTTAAAAAACAAAGGAGAGATATCGGACGGATATTTTAATCTGGGCGAGTTCTATTTAAAGATGGAAAAGTCGGAATTGGCATTGCCTTATTATTTCAAAAGTTTAGCAATAGACAGGGAATTGGATAATAGCTACGGTATGAGTCTCAGTTATAATCGTATTGGAAAAATCTATACCCAACTCTCACGTTTTGATTCGGCCAAAATATATCTTGATAAATCGTTAGCACTTGCATTGCCCATTTCAGCAAATGATATTTTTCGCGACAATTACTATGACCTTGCCAACTACTTTGAAAAATTGGGAAGAGACAAACAAGCTATTTATTATTACAAAAAATACAATCAACTTTCGGAAAGCATTTTTAGTAAACAGACCGCGCAAAGTCTTGCCTCCTATCGCACCTTATACGATGTAGAGCGAAACGAACAACAAATTGAATTGCTGAATAAAGACAATCAACTTGCAAAGTCGCTTGTTTCAAAGCAGAATACAATTCTGTACGCAGCGGTAGCGGGAGTATTCGCATTGCTGATATTGGCTTCTATGTATTATCAATTTAACATGAAGTTAAGAAAACTGAATTTTTCATTAGCGGAAAAAAACGAGGAGATACAAGCGCAGGCGGAAGAGTTGTCTGAGAGCAATCAACTCATATCGGGTGTAAATGAAAATTTGGAAGAACGCATTGAACAGCGCACGTCTGAACTGAAGCAGGCGTATAATGAACTGGATACTTTTTTTTATCGCTCCTCTCACGACTTTAGAAGATCATTGACGACTTTTATGGGACTTGCTGAAGTTGCTAAAATTACCGTAAAGGATAAGATGGCACTGGAGTTATTTGAAAAAGTAAATGAAACAGCTCATAACCTTGATAAGATGCTGATGAAACTTCAATCCATTAGCGACTTAGGTGTTGAGGAGATTGTGTACAAACAGATTTCCCTTGAGAATATATTTAAAAATGAAGTAAATCGCGTTAGCCAGGAACTTCTTCAAAAAAACATTCGCACCGAAATCCGGGTAGATTCATCACTGGAATTTTATTCGTACCCTGCATTGGTCAAAATTATTATCGAGAACGTAGTCGAAAACGCAATTTCATTTTCTGGTAGAAGAGATCCTTGTATTCTGTTAAAGGGATATAGAAGAAATGATGAGATTGTTATGGAGGTAGAGGACAATGGTCAGGGTATTGAACAAGAATATATTGCCAAAGTATTTGACATGTATTTTCGAGGCACGGAACAGTCGAAAGGAAACGGACTTGGTCTTTATATTGTAAAGAAAACAGCAGACAGATTAAAAGCTCGTGTTCAGTTGCAAAGCGAAGCAGGACGGGGGACGAAGATTTCAGTCATTTTTCCAACTCGGATTGATACATAGAGATTCCTGCTTTTTTGATAAACTCGTTTAGGCATAGGCTTCAAACACAATTCGAAATCTTTTCCAGGCTCTGCTATCATAAACGGTTCTGTAAATTTATACTAATAATCTGGTAAGTCGCCTTCACCTGAAATCCGGCAGTAATGCTTATTGTGGGATATAAGTTGTGGACGATTGTAGAATTCATTCAACAGCAAATTTCATTTGTAATTATTGGAGAGCGCCAAAAGGGCCAACCAAAGTGCATGCATACCTTTTGGTATTGAGATTCATCAGGCATCAATATTGAGTAATTGGGGTGTGACACCTAACAACGTCCAGAACAATTGCTCACTATCTCATTCTTTTTATGAAATCAATCTATTCAATTCCCGCCCTTGCATTTCTGTTTGTATTGCTTGCATCGTGTAGTGATGACGAGGCAGTCAAAGTGCAAAATAATTACAACGACAATGAAATAATTTCGATCATGGACGGTATGTCGGTTGAGATCGATTCTCTACAAATGAATGGAGATATCGAGCAGGATTTTGCAATGCTTATGATTGTCCACCACCAGGGTGCTATTGATATGGGAATGAAGCAGATTGCAAAAGGTAATGATGCTGCATTAAAAATCATGGCGAAGGAAATGATTGATATGCAACAATCGGAGATGGATAAGCTTGACTTATTTTTAGTTAAACATGATGTAAAGAGTTCTTCCGAAGGGTATGAATGGGATACTGAAGCAGAAGCTTCAATGACACGAATGAATAATGATGTTGCTCTTCAAGGCACAACAGGAGATGCAGATAATGATTATGCTGCACTTTTAATTCACCATCATCGTGCGGCCAATGAACTGGCACAATCATTTTTACAGCACAGTGATGATAATAGTGACTTAGCAGAAATAGCTGACAAAATGATTGAAGACCAAAATATACGAATAGAACAACTTCAAAATTGGCTGCTTCAAAATACGCCTCAGTAGTAATTCTTTATTTACTGTTTTTATTCCAGTAAATCTTCAAATTGTGCGTTGCTCTGCCAGCCGCGATAATATCTTTTTTACCATCGCCATCGAGATCAGCAACTTGTAAATCTTCACAGGCCATTCCGTTGTCGTCAATCCAGTATCCTTTCCATGTAACGGCTCCGGAGATATCGGAAACGAAAATTTTAATACCTACTTTATTTTCCTTGTTGGGTTCACGCCATCCAACTATTATTTGATCTCGACCTAACCCTAATACATCAGAAGCAGCAAGAGCATGGCCTTGGTTTAGATCATCAGTCAAAACAACTTTTGTAACGTTGTCGTGTATCGCTAATTCATTTCCATGCATGGGTGTTATTCCGGCAAAGACTCCGTTTCTTCCTGCAAGTATTACGCTCATGTCACCAGAGATTATTCTCACTTCACCAAAGCTTTTGTCCTTGATCTGAAACTGTTGATCGTATTGAGACCATTTATTACCATTGTTGCTGCCGTCAAAATTAAAAGACTTTATACCTTCCTTTCCACCAATATGAATTGACTCACCCGTACTTTCCGCTTGTATCACATCAAAGTTATGAGTCATGTGCATGGATTGATCTATTACATAATATTTCCATTTTTGTGTTGGATGTTTAGGCATCTCATAGGCAATCACTTTTACACCATTGCCTTCTCCGTTTTTATTTCCTCTGCCGTGAAGGGGAACTACAACCAGCTGATATCTATTATCTTCAGCTTTGACCCACCGCATGCGATGAACTGTAGGTTCAGCATGAAGTTTAATGGGGGTCCATAATTTTGTGGGGTCTTTCGGTCTCACTAAATAATAAACAGCTCCCGATTTTAGTGTATCCGAAGTTTCAGAAGGATTCCATTGTGCACCCACAGCGATTTCCACTTTTCCATCGCCATCAATATCGCGCGCAGCAATACATACATTATCGAATTCAGTAAGGTTCTCTGCTAATACGAATCGTTTCCAATCACCATTTCGATACCAAACAAATTGTTTTTTATCAGCTAGAAGAATATCTGGTTTTTTGTCGCCATCTACATCTCCAATGACAAGACCGTAGCCAATGGATATTGCATTATCAACTACCTGCGATTCAAATTTGGGTGAATCGTTTTGAGGCAGGAGGAATTGAAATATAAACGGGATGAAGAATGAATGAAGCATAGTAACCATTTCTTGGTATGATAAAGCTACCTAAATCTTATATCATATTGTAATGTCGTTTAGTGAAGCTCCTCAAACCTCCTCTCTTCCGGTAGAGGATTGAGGTGAGGCCATGAACAAAGGCTTCACTAAACGACATTGCGTCATATTGGGTGAGATATGAGATGTATTTTTTTTATAAATTATGCATCCATTGCTTCTTTGAACTGGTCTTTGAATGACTCATTCAAAAATTAAAAATTTAATTTAAACCTCCCTGCCATGATCCGCAATTATTTAAAAGTCGCCTTCCGTAGTATTTTCAGAAACAAGCTCACAGCCTTTATCAACATAGCCGGTCTTGCCCTGGCTATGACCTGTGCCGTCATGATTTACCTTTACATTTCAGATGAACTCAGTTACGACCAGTATCACGCAAAGGCAGATCGAACCTACCGCATAACGCGCGATTTTCTTTCTCGCGATGGAACACCGAATTTACTATTGGCCAATGTAGCGCCACCCATTGGTATGCTGGCGAAGAATGATTTTGGAGAGATTGAAATAATGGCACGAACCATTAACTACGGATTTACGGTTGGGCTGGAAGAAAATGGAGAATTGAAAAAAGTGTTCAATGAAGAGTATTCATTCGTTGCTGAGCCTGGCATTTTTAAAATCTTCGACATTAACATTACATCGGGTGATCGTGAAAAGGCATTGGAGCGTCCGTTTACAGTGATGCTTTCTGAGAAGGCAGCAAAGAAATATTTTGGTGATCAAAATGTAGTTGGAAAACGACTGCGTGCCGATAGCAGATTGGATCTGGAAGTGACTGGTGTTTTTGAAAATCTTCCAAAGCAATCTCACTGGCATCCTGAAATGCTGGTTTCGTTCAGTACGTTAGACGACACAACTGTGTATGGAAGAAGAGGACTCGAAACCAATTGGGGAAACAATTCATTTGGCACTTACATTTTATTGCATGAAGGAGCAGATGCAAAAAAACTCGAAGCACAGATGCCTGATTTTCTAAATAAACATTTCGGTCCGTATGCCATCAGCAATTATGGAGCGCCTCCGGATTTTGTTGCCTCAAAGGCCACAACACTTCATGTTGAAAAAGTTACCGACATCCATTTGAATTCGCATCGTGCTGACGAATTGGAAGCCGGTGGAAGTATTGAGCGCGTTTATATGATGGGTATTATCGGATTGTTTATCGTGCTCATCGCGTGTTTCAATTTTATTAATCTATCAACAGCTCGTGCAACGATGCGTGCCAAAGAGGTAGGCCTGCGTAAAGTAGTAGGAGCAATTAAAAATCAACTGATATATCAATACTTAAGTGAGTCTGTATTGATCGCATTCCTTGCCATGATTTTATCATTAATCTTATCGTTTATCGCGATCGGTTGGCTAAATAACTTTACCGAGAAAGAACTGTCACTTAATTTTATAGAGCATAGTAATGTACTGATTGGAATTATTGCTTTTGCAATTGGTGTTGGTGTGTTGGCGGGTATCTATCCGGCATTTGTTATCTCATCCTATAAACCTGCACTTGTTTTAAAAGGACAACAAGGTTCAATAAAGGGAAAAGGTGGTATTCGAAAGTTTCTTGTGGTTGCACAGTTCTCTATTTCGATCGGACTCATCATTGCAACAGCCATTACCTTTCAACAGTTGGATTATCTGACTTCGCGCAACCTGGGTTATGATAAAGATAAAATTGTTATACTTCCCTATTACAATGAGCTTGCTGATAATTATGAAGCATTCTATAACGAATTAATAAAATCATCTTTGGTAAAGAACGCGGCACGTTCAACGCTTATTCCAACCAGTCGATTATTGAACAGTGCAGGGCCTCCATCCATAATGGAAGGAGACAGTCTGATCAATTCAACGGTTGAAACAAAAATGGTGTATGCTGACCATGAGTTTTTCAAGACGTATAGCATGCAGTTTGCTGCGGGACGTGATTTTGATAAATCCATTAAGACAGATGATTCGCTTGCCTTTATCGTAAACGAAGCAGCGGCAGATAAGTATGGCTGGAAAAATGCAGGAGAGAATGTTAACAAGGATTTTGCATACGGAGGTACAAAAGGAAAATTAATTGGAGTAGTAAAAGATTTCCATTTTGAATCCCTGCACCAGCAAATTGTTCCGATTGTATTTTTTCAGGTCCCTTCCAATAATTACAATGACTTATCAGTAAAAATAGCAGGCGATAATTTTCAGGAAGGTGTATCCTATGTAGAAAAAGTATGGAAGCAATTTGCACCCAATCAACCGTTCGATTATCAGTTTCTTTCGGATCGTTATGAACGATTGTATCAGTCAGAAGAAAAGCAAAGTCAGCTCTTCACCATATTTTCCGGTCTTGCTATTTTTATTGCGTGTCTTGGCCTCTTTGGATTAGCTACATTCAATACATTACAACGCGTGAAAGAAATTGGTATTCGAAAAGTATTGGGTGCCTCTGTTCCGGCAATCCTGAGATTACTTTCAACAGAAGTAGTAACGCTGATTATTGTTGCCAGTATTATAGCTTGGCCAATCACCTGGTTTGCTATGAGTAAATGGCTTGGTTCATTTGCCTATCATATCGATATGAATGTAGTGGTATATTTGGTTGCTGCATTGGTCGCTGTATTTATTGCCTTGATAACGGTAGGCATGCAGACCATAAAAGCAGCAATGACCAATCCGGCAAATACCTTGAGGTACGAATAGAGAATGGAGAATGGATTTTCATCGCCAAATTGCCATTAAAATCGCACAAGCATATTGTGGCAACTCGAATATTCTGTATTTTTAATTTCTGGAAAAGGGAAGGAGAACAGTCTGTTGGTTCCGGTAAATATTGAGTTAATAGTAATTGATTTTGTGCCTTTTAATTGAAAAAATCGATAGAAGTAATTTACCTCTATGTCCATTATAGTATTCAATTTCAGACCAAAGTAAAATAATATGATTACCCTTAGAAAAATCCTATCAACCTTAATCGTTCTATTGTTTGTTTCATTTTTGGCCGGCTGTGGTGGAAGTGATGATCCAAATCCTAGCATGTCTAATGAATTAGAGGATCTGCCGGAAGACACCGGAGGAACACATACTGCCAAGCTATTGGGTTCGACCAGTGCAGAATTTGGATACTATGAATATTTGCCAGGAGGTTACAGTTCAAATTCAAATGAATATCCTGTATTGATTTTTTTACACGGAGGTTCAGAACGTGGTGATGGAACAAGTACACCTTCGGTTTTGAATAAAGTTTTAGCACATGGCCCTCCAAAATTGATCAAGGCAGGTTCATGGGATCCGAAGTATCCGATGATTGTTATTTCACCTCAGTTCCATGAGATTGCTGCTGATGATAACAAAAATAATTGGGGTGGAAAGAAACCGATTTATCTGAAAACATTTATTGAATATGTGAAGGCTACGTACCGTGTGAATGAAAGTAGAATTTACTTAACAGGTCTCAGCCATGGCGGCAATGGAGTGTATGACTACCTCACTCTACTTGATGACAGTGAGTCGCACATTGCGGCTGCTGCTCCAATAGCTGCTTATGGTGCAGGATCAGGGTTTTCAAAATCAAAAAATACTCCAGTCTGGGCTTTTGTTGGGGAAAATGATGGAGGTAATTATACGAACACCAAGAATTTTGTAACCAAGTTCAATGTCCAAAGCCCTGCTCCAAAATATACTGCTAAACTGTCTGTCTTCGCTGGTGCAGGACATGACGTATGGACAAGAGTATATAGTAGTAGTGGAATGGGAACAGCTGACCCTGCCTATGATCCATTTGATATGAAGCTTTACGATTGGATGTTTCAATATAAAAGAGAGTAATCAAACTTCTTAAGAAATAGAAAAGTCACCGTTACAATTGTCACGGTGACTTTTTTTGTCCATGTTCGTCAGTCATTATTAATCCTGCATTGTTGCTTTCGTGAAACAAATTATAAAAGTGTAGACTGATCAAACTCAGTGCGTATTTCCTCAGTGTTCTTGTGGTGCTGAATTCGATTTCACCACAGACAATTCACAGAGTTTTACACAGAGAAGCACAGAGAATTTAGCTGAAGTCGATGGATTTCTGCCTTTACACAGCATCGTCTCAATGTAATGAAGTAGGATTATTTTTTACTTCAAAATGAATTCTGCCATTTTAAGATCTCTCGAATTTCCTCCTATGAATACTTGGAATTTTCCGGGCTCCGGTCCGAAACTCATGTCCTGGCGATAGAATGAAAGATTATCGGAACTTATTTTAAATGAAATATCTTTTGTTTCACCTGCCTTCAACATTATTTTTTCAAACCCTTTCAGTTCAAGAACCGGCCGTGTTACGCTTCCTACTAAATCGCGGATATAAAGTTGAACGACTTCAGCACCATCGCGCGAACCATTGTTAGAAACTGAACAAGTAATCGTTAACTCTTCTTTTTCTTCTATGCTGCTTTTGGAAAGTGTAAGATCGCTGTAAGAGAATGTGGTGTAGCTTAATCCAAAACCAAACGGATACAGCGGTTCGTTGGAAACATCCAGATAGTTGGATTGAAATTTTGAAAACCATTTTCCTGTTAACGGACGCCCTGTATTTTTATGCGCATAGTATAAGGGCACTTGTCCAACATTCTGCGGAAAAGTTGTTGTTAGTTTTCCGGAAGGATTCACATCACCAAACAATACATCGGCAATGGCATCGCCTGCTTCGCTTCCACCAAACCATACGTTCAGAATGACAGGTACATTTTCTTCTTCCCACTTCAACGCCAATGGGCGACCAGTGAACAGCACCAGCACCACCGGCTTTCCGGTTTTCAATAACGCTTTCACTAAATCGCGTTGGGTTTCGGGGATTTGAATGTTGGTGCGGCTCGATGCCTCACCACTCATTTCGGCTGCTTCGCCCAGTGCGGCTACAATCACATCTGCATTGTTTGCTATTCGCAAGGCTTCCTTTTGCAACTCCGATGCTGAACGCTTATCGCGATTTAAGGATTTTCCAAACAGGGTTGAATTTGCTTCGAGTACTTCGTCTTCATCAAGATTGGAACCCTTTGCGTACATTATTTTTGCATTCGTACCCACCGCTTTCTTTAAACCTTCTAGCACCGAAATGGATTCTGAAAACCGTGCGGCCACACTCCAGGTTCCGGTCATGTTTTCTTTCGCATCAGCCAAGGGTCCGATCAAGGCGATGGTTCCTGATTTTTTAATAGGAAGTATGTTGTTCTGATTTTTTAACAATACAAAACTTTGTGCAGCAGTGCTTCGGGCTTCGGCACGGTTGGCAGCAGTGAACACTTCTGTCTTCGCGCGATTCGTATCACAATATCGGTATGGATCATCAAATAATCCGAGTAAAAATTTAGCACGTAAAATTCTGCTGCAGGCGTCATCGATCAGTTTCTCATTGATCTTTCCTTCGCTCACGGACTTGCCCAGCGTGTTAAGTAACCCTTCACTCACCATATCCATATCCAGACCAGCCTCCAGCGCCATAGTCGAAACGTATTGAAGATCACCAAAGCCGTGATTGATCATTTCGCTTACACCGGTATAATCGGAAACCACAAAACCGTTGAAGCCCCATTCTTTGCGCAGCACATCTGTAAGCAACCATTTGTTGGCCGTTGCCGGAACACCATCCACCTCGTTGAACGAAGCCATGATACTTCCTGCGCCTGCATCTATTGCGGCTTTATATGGAGGAAGGTATTCGTTGTACATACGATTTCGGCTCATGTCTACCGTGTTGTAATCGCGACCTGCTTCACTGGCACCATATAAGGCATAGTGCTTCACGCATGACATGATGGTGTTGTTCGTGGAGAGATCATCACCCTGATATCCTCTTACCATAGCTTGTGCGATCTGCGAACCCAGATAAGGATCTTCACCGCTACCTTCCGAGATGCGTCCCCATCGCGGATCGCGAGAGATGTCCACCATGGGCGAGAATGTCCAATTAATACCATCGGCACTGGCTTCGATAGCAGCAATGCGCGCGCTGCGTTCAATCAACTTCATATCCCAACTGCAACTCAGACCCAATGGAATCGGAAAAACCGATTCGTATCCGTGAATCACATCCATTCCAAAGAGCAACGGAATTTTCAACCGGCTTTTTTCTACGGCAATTTTCTGCATCTCGCGGATGTTGGCCACCGACTTGATGTTGAACAAGCCACCAACTTTTCCTTCCGCTATTTTTTTGGCGATATCAGAACTCTCGACAGCGCCCGTAGTAAATGCACCGGCTGACGGAAGATTGAGTTGTCCGATTTTTTCTTCGAGTGTCATGAGGTGAAGAACGGAGTCTATTCGAGCATCTATTCCTGCAGTAGGATGTTGCGTTTCAGATTGGCAGGAGATAAGAAATGAAAGCGCCATCATCGAAATGATAACAGCGCTCTTCAGTTTAGGTAATGGTAAGTTCATATATTTTTCAGTTATGAGAATTGGGCTTCATCAGCCTTCCCTTTCGGGAAGGTGTGATGAAGTGGGCTCCAATAATTATTTAAATCCTAATTTCGTTTTTGCAACCCCTACTTCAGGAGCTGACATGAATAAATTCCAAAGTAAACCGGTACGATGATTTTCGATCATCACAATAGCAGGTCCTTGATCAATTGCCAGGTATCGTGGCAAATACCAATTGTCTTGTTCGCTGAAAGCATCATAAAATCCATACACACCAAACACCTTGTCGCCAAGATCTTCATATAAATGACGAACCACTTTCATTGATTCTTTTGGTGCATAAGGAAAAGAAGATAAGGCTGCCGTTGGTGAAATCACACCTAAGTCTTCGTTCGGGCTGTGTGCCGCATATCCTTTTATTGAATAACTAGCAGTCAATCCCCAGCAATTTTCTCCGTAACCTTTAAAGTGTTTTGGATTCTCTAAACAATATTGCCTATTGATGAGCGTGTGATTTGTATTGTGTTTCCAATAATCAGCATAATCATCTTTGAGGCCGTGGGGATTAAGAGCTAAGAAGGAATAATGCGACCAGAACAACGGACCGCCAAATTGTGGAGCGCCATTGTGTTTTAAACTCAGGTGATAACCATATTGCTTGTGCGTTGACTCATTTTGAATTCCTCCTTTGCGTGCCCATCCTTCGTGATATACTTCTGCGGGAATAGTATGGGTTGGTGATCCTGCAGCAAGAAAATACATGATGAGACATTCGTTATAGCCTTCCACAGCGAAATTCATTTTCCACTGATTGTTAGGCGACCAATGCCAGTACAGTACATTCTGATTGTTCTTACGGTGCCAATCGAATTCAATTTCTTTCCAGAGTTTGTCAATCTTTGTCGCCAGTGCTTTCTCCTGCTCATTGCCGTCTTTAAAATATTGGCGCACGCAAAGTAATCCTTGGGCGAGGTAAGAAGTCTCTACTAAATCACCACCATCATCATCCGGACTAAAGGGTTTTACTTTTCCCGTTTCACCATTCATCCAATGTGGCCATACACCATGGAAGCGATCGGCTTTCTCTAACCAATTGACGAGTTTATTCAGTCTTTGAAATCCTTCTTCACGGGTAATGAACTTACGTTCGATACCGACAAGGATTGCCATCACTCCGAAACCTGTTCCTCCGGAAGTGACAATTTGTTTATCATTATCCGGATAAATATTGTCTGTATGAAAGCGCTCTCGTGCGGCACCCGAAGTTGGCTCGGCACCATCCCAGAAATATTGAAATGTTTTGTATTCGACCAGCGTGAGAAGAGAGTCATCACTGATGGATGTATTTACCGATGCGCTCGACTTGGTTGCAGGTGGCGAACATGCTATTACAATCGACAGCAGAAAGAATCCGTAAAGCGCTACCTTTCTCATTACTCTATATTATTTTATTCAGTAAAATTCAATTTTGTAAAAGCGTCATCAACTTCCGGAGCTGACATGAATAAATCCCAAAGTAAGCCCGTGCGATGATTTTCAATCATGACAATAATGGGACCCTGATCAATGGCAAGTGTTGACGTTGCTGTCCACCCTTCCGTTAAATTAAAGGCATCATAAAATCCGTATGATCCCCACAAACGATCGCCCACTGTATAGTAGAAGAACTTTAATGCTTTCATGGATTCAACGGGGGTGTAGGGGAATGATGATAATGCAGCGGTTGGCGTAATCACTCCTAAATCATTTGAAGGTGAATGGGCATTGTAGCCATTCTGATTATCGCTGGCAGTGAGTCCCCAGCAACTGTCGCTGTATCCTACATATTTTTTTGGATTGGCAATGCAATATGCAGAATTGATAAGCGAAGCATTTACATTCTGCTGCCAATAATCAACGTATTCATCTGAGAAATGAGGGTTAAGACCCAGGTACGAATACTGCACCCAGAATAACGGAAATAGTCCTCCAAGTTTTAAAGGATAACCATAATAGGTATCATTTCGAACAAAGTTTCCGTTCTGCGTAAAACCATTTTTGTACACTCCATATGGTATGCCATGAGTAGGGGAAGCCGCAGCCAACACATAGGTAATCTGTTGTTCAAAATATCCGGACAAGGCAAAGTTCATATCCCAATTGTAATTAGGAGACCAATGCCAATATAATACATCAGCGTTATTTTTTCGATACCAATCCCATTCTACAGTTTCCCAAAGTGTAGTGATGCGATTGATGAGGTTGTTGCCAACGGTATCGGTTGGTTCTAAATATTGACGGAAGGTAAGTAGGCCTTGCACAAGAAATGAGGTTTCTACTAAATCACCTCCGTTATCTTTTGTGCTGAAGGGAATTACTTTTCCGGTATTTCCATCGATCCAATGTGACCATGCACCATGGAAGCGATCAGCAGTTTCCAGGAAGGAAACGATTTTTTTCATTTGGTTAACACCTTGATTGCGTGTTATAAAATTTCTTTCCATGCCCACAACAAGGGCCATGATACCAAAACCAGAACCACCACTGGTTACGGTATTGCCGGAAGTATTTCGTTCACGCGCCATGCCACTGGAGGGATGAGCGAAGTCATAGAAGTATTTGAAAGTCTGTTGTTGAACGAGAGTCAATAGTTCATCGTCTGTTATCGTTGGAAAATCTGGAACTGGATCAGATGTAGTATAGAATGTTTTGGAAAAAGATTGCAGAACTTCTTCGTTAACTCCTCTTAATTCATTGGATATCACGAATGAATATTTGCGAAGATCTTTTAGTTTTTGATTTAGAGTAATATTGACCGTCTTATTCTCATTTGAAAGAGAGAAGAGAAGCGGTACAGGATTTCCCAGATAGGAAACAAAAAAATACGTTGAGGACGCAAATGTTGGATCGATCGGAAGATCAAACGTGACATCAATTGTTGTGCTTTGAAGTGGAACCTCTTTTATACGGCTTGTACTTAATACTTCTTGCGAAGCAATCTTTAAAGAGGATACAGTTAATACTCCTGGAATCGTGGTAAACTCAATATGATATCCCGGGAATGTTTCACCTTGCGCTCCACCAAGTTCATTTGAAATGATAAAGTCGTAGGCTTCTAATGGTATGAGATTCTCCGTTGGCTGTATAGAGATGGTATTATCTTCGTCCAGGTATGCAATTGTAAAGGATATAATAGTACCAGTAGTTATGTGCTTTAGTTGAAGAGAGTTCTCAACTGTATTTTTATCGAGGGCTGCTGAAAAGGTAACGACAATTGGTTTGTCTGTTGGGGCGCTTGTGTTTTTAGTAAAGTCACTGAGGTTTAATGTATAAGTACCCACTCGTGCAATGGTGAGTTGCATGATGTCGGTCGGTATTTTTTTGTTTTCCTCATCACAGTTTGATAATAGGAATACACTAAAGAAAAGAAAGAGAAATAGGAAATAGGATTTTAACATGATAGTGAGAAGATAAATAAAAGGTTTCCGGAAACCCGGAAACCTTTAAACCAAACTAACCCAATAAACTACGACTAAGGTTTCTCTGCGTTATAAAGCGAAAGCACTTCTGCATTTGTAAGGGCTACACTATACATTCTAAAATCATCCATCTGACCTTTAAAAGCAAATGGAATTTCACTTCTAAAAGGAATAATACCAGTGGCTGTTTTGGTTGCCCAATACGGCACGCCTGATCCTAAGTATAGATTTTTGCTATTCGATTCGTCAAGGTCAATTCCGGCAACATCAATAGTTGCAGCATCTAGTGCATATTCTGCAGAAGCTGTTAATGAATAAACAGTTGACGGTACACCATTAATATAGAATGACTTTGTACGGGTCGTTGCATTCCATGATGTAACAATCTGCACCCACGCACCTGTATTACTTTCTAGCCAAGGGAGATTGTTGACCTCAACTACTTGAGTTCCACCCGGTGTTCCTTCATTTTTCATCTCACTGAAATCAGCTGCAAGAGCAGATGCGTTTCCTGAGTTAACATGATTTGTAACATATTTTAATACGTCAATATCATAGCCAAGTTCACAACACGTAAATCTATTGAACTCATGATAGGTTCCGTTATTACCGCCAATGCTAAACGTAACATATTGTTTAATATTTCCCACAGTAGTTGTTCCAATATGATCTTTGTGGGCTTGGCTAGCAGGAAGTTTTATCCAATAACTTACAGTCGTGCTTGCATTTGACATGTCTGCAGCGTACTGAATTCCTACATAGTTTGTAGTACCATTAAACGTAGCTGAGCTCTCAACATTTCCAAAACGATCGGTTCCAAGGGTAACCTCATTATTAAGTATCGTATGTTCAAATTCATCTGCAACAGCACCATTGAAAGGAAGATACACTACTAACTTATCAGATTGTGGAACAACTGCAGGTGCCGTTCCCGCAGTCGTAAACGTACGTGAAGAGGAAGCTAAAATTCCACCATCACTACCCTTTACTGCACCAGAAATTGAAAGTGTATGGAGTGTTCCTCTTGCAAGTTCAGTAGCAGGTGTAATGGTAACTTCATCACCATCCACAACAACTGCTATGTCTACATTTGTTGTTCCTTCTTTTAATGTTATGCTTGTTGTATTTGCTGTTGTAGCTTCAACCGCTTTGGAAAATGTAATTTTGATTACACCATCTGGCGGTACGTTTGTAGGAGCAGTTGCAGTATTTAGATCTACTGTTGTGCTGCTACCCGTAACTAAGTCAGTTCCTGTAGATGTAGCGGATACAATGGTCAAAGCTGATGGATCATCATCACTACAGCTTGAAAAAATTGACAGTCCTAGTATTGCGACAAGGCTGAGGGTTTTAATTGCATGTTTCATATTTATTAATTTAGAGTGAAAATTGTTTGTTATGTTAAAAAGTTGTGTTAATTCCAGTTTAGATTCTGTTCCAATGTGCCTTCCGATAAATCTATTTCGCTTTGGGGAATAGGAAATAATTCATGCTTACCAGCAACAAAACCCCATGGTGCTAAAACATCAGCGGCCTTACCGGTTCGTACCAAATCCCAAAAACGATTTCCTTCCATCGCAAGCTCTGCTCTACGTTCGTCTGCAATTTTCTGACGAAGAATATTCTTCTCAGTATCATTAAGAGGTAACAATCCAGCCCGTTCACGTACTTTGTTCAAAGGCACGAGAGCCTCCAGTGTTTTGCCATTTTCATTCAATGCTTCGGCTGCTAATAGCAAGACTTCTGCGTATCGGAGTATGCGTTTATTATAACCAAATTCTTCGATCGTTTCTGTACCAGGCACCCATATCTTTTGATTATAGGTTTCAATCTCTTTTATGATTGTATTCGTGGGCGGGTTTGAGTAGGTAATATTTGGTGTAAAAGAATCCCCGACTATCAATACACCATCAATAGTTTCTCCTAAAAAAACTACGGTAGCATCTTTTCTTATATCATCGGTTTCAAAAAAGTCAATCAGTTCAACTGATGGTCTGTTAAACCCCCAGCCTCTGTTAGGTATACCCCTTACTCCTTGTGTATTCGCAAATTGGCTTGCGCCAGAGTTTGGTTCTGCTCCGATTTCAAATACTGACTCTGTACCAAATTGACCTTCCAATGAAAAAGCATCAGAGAATTCAAGCTCAAGATCATATTGACCACTGGCAATAACTTCCAAAGCATATTTTTCTGCATTGATGAAATCATTTTGGAAGATGTAAACTTTTGCGAGCAGTGATTTAGCAGCACCTTTGGTCGCCCGGCCAGCATCCGTTGTTTCGTAGTCGCTCTTTTCAGGAAGGTTTTCAATTGCTGAGAGTAAATCAGGAATAATTAATTCATTATAAATTTCTTGTTTCGGACTGCGTGCGAGTTTGCGTGGAGGCGATGGTTCCGTGACTTTTGGTAAATCGCCAAAGGCTCTCACTAAATCAAAATAAAACACGGCTCTTAGAAAATGAGCTTCACCCAACAGACGTGTTTTTAATACTTCGTCCATCGAGATAGAAGGAACTTCTGTTAAAACGATGTTTGATCTTCGCACGCCTTTGTAGAGAGCAGAGTACCATCTGCTAATGTCGCCCGCGCTTGGAGTAAACTGAAATTTGTTAAATAATTCAATGCCGCCACCATCTCCCGGGTTGCTACCTTTATTAGCATCATCTGACATAATATCTAAGATGGGGTATCCGCCTGAGTGATAATTCCAATCGAGAAAAATATTGTAAATGGCCGTTGTGGCCAGGACAGCCTCTTGCTCACTTTTAAGAAAAACTTCTTCTGTCTGTTCGCCTTGTGGTTTTTGGTTGAGGAAATCATCCATGCATGCGATTGCCGAAGACACGCATACCACCAAAATGGCTATCGAAATTTTATTTGGTTTAATGGATATGTTCATGATTGAAGGTTGTTTAAAAAGTAAGATTTAACCCAACAGAATATACAGCGGTGATTGGGTAAATACCCAAGTCGATTCCAGAAGAAAACCCATCACTGCCTCCAATTTCAGGTGTAAATCCACTATATTTTGTAAGTGTAAAAACATTGGTACCACTCACATAAACTCTTGCTTTTGAAAGATTTACTTTTTGTGCAAGAGATGATGGAAGTGAATAACCAATGCGGATATTTCTTAAGCGCAAGTATGAACCATCCTCAATAAAGTATGTTGAAGGCTCGTAATTTACTCCTCCCGCAGTAGGCCGTGGTTCTGTATTGCTGGTACCTTCGCCACGCCAGTAGTCTTTAACTCTAGCTTCAAAGTTGTATAAGTCAGGCCTTACAGCCATTTTACCGTTGTAGATTTTATTTCCTGTTTGTCCCTGAAAGTCAAATGAAAAATCGAAGCTTTTGTAACTAATCTCTGCATTAAATCCATAAATCAAAGTGGGGATGGGTGAGCCAATGTAGGTTCTGTCATCTGAATTAATAACTCCATCGGGTGTTACATCGGCATACTTCAGATCACCAACGGATTGCTCA
>JANODK010000019.1:0-32287 GCA_031412655.1 Chryseolinea sp. | reverse complement strand
GAAGATGTGCAAGCCATTGCCATGACGAGCTATCAAGGTGGACATACTGAATATTTCAAATACATGTATGACTTACTTCAGGAAAAAGGTGCAAGTCACATTAAGATTTTTGCTGGTGGTGGTGGTGTGATTTTGCCCGAGGAAATAAAAGAGTTGATGGAATATGGCATCACTAAAATTTATTCTCCCGATGATGGGCGCGCAATGGGCTTGCAGGGAATGATTAATGATTTAGTAGAGCGGAGTGATTATCCTACCGGAAAGATAATTGATGATGGTGAGTTGACAACTGATAATCACGTTCTCATTGCGCAATACATTTCGGCAGCAGAGAATTATTTTGATGATCACAAAAAAGCATTTGAAGAAATAAATAAGAAGGCAGCATTATCAAAAGCACCTGTATTGGGAATTACCGGAACCGGTGGTTCAGGAAAATCTTCAATGGTGGATGAGATTGTAAGAAGATTCTTAATTGATTTTAAAGAAAGCGGAAAAACAATTGGATTGGTTTCGGTTGATCCATCAAAACGCAAAACCGGTGGTGCATTATTGGGCGATCGTATTCGGATGAATGCGATTAACAATCAGCATGTATTCATGCGTTCACTGGCCACGCGTCAAAGTAATCTTGCGCTTTCTGCTTATGTGAAAGAAGCTATACAAGTATTGAAAGCTGCAGGCTATGATTTGATTATTTTAGAAACTTCCGGTATTGGACAAAGTGATACGGAAATTCTAGATCACAGCGATGTTTCACTTTACGTAATGACACCGGAGTATGGTGCAGCAACCCAACTTGAAAAAATCGATATGCTCGATTTTGCAGATGTGATTGCGCTAAACAAATTTGATAAACGCGGTGCACTTGATGCTTTGCGCGATGTGAAGAAACAATATCAACGCAATCATCAACTCTGGGATAAGAAGGCAGACGACTTGCCAGTGTTTGGAACAATCGCATCTCAGTTTAACGATCCGGGAACCAATCAACTCTACAAACACATCATTGATAAAATTGTAGAAAAGACTGGAGCGAAGCTTAGCTCTACCTTCAAGATCACCCGCGAAATGTCCGAAAAGATTTTTGTGATACCACCACATCGCACACGATACTTAAGTGAAATCTCAGAAGGTAATAGAAAGTATGATGAGTGGGTAAATCAACAAGCCGAGATTGCCGAGAGCCTTTATGCCCTTGATAAAGTAACTAAATTGTTACAGGCCTCCCCTTCTCTTCCGGAGGGGCCGGGGGATGAGGTTACCTCTCCTTCTCCCCTGGAAAAGGAGTTGGAGGATGAGGCCACCAAACATAAACTTAATCTCGATCCTAAAAACTTAAAGCTCATTGAAGAGTGGCCTTCAAAAGCAAAACAATACAAAGAGCCGCTCTTTAAATTTAAAGTGCGTGATAAGGAAATTGCAATTCAGACTCACACAGAATCACTTTCACATACACAAGTTCCAAAGGTAGCTCTGCCGAATTACAGAAGTTGGGGCGATTTGCTACGATGGAGTTTACAAGAAAATGTTCCAGGAGAATTTCCATACACTGCAGGTATCTATCCATTTAAAAGAGAAGGCGAAGATCCCGCGCGAATGTTTGCAGGTGAAGGTGGACCCGAAAGAACGAACAGAAGATTTCATTATGTAAGTCAGGGAATGCCAGCGAAGCGTTTGTCTACGGCATTCGATTCAGTAACTCTTTATGGCAATGATCCTGATTACCGTCCGGATATTTATGGAAAGATTGGAAACTCGGGTGTGAGTATTTGCTGCTTAGATGATGCAAAAAAATTATACAGTGGTTTTGATCTGGCTGATCCAAAAACTTCGGTCTCGATGACCATTAACGGTCCGGCTCCGATGCTGCTGGGTTACTTTATGAATGCTGCCATTGATCAGCAATGTGAAATCTATATCAGGAAGAACGGACTCGAAGAAGAGGTAAAAAATAAAATTGCAGCAATGTATTCCTCCCTCTCCTCCGGAAAGGGTCGGGGTGAGGCTCCTTCTTATCAAGGTGCGCTTCCAAAAGGTAATGATGGATTAGGTTTATTGTTGCTTGGTGTAACAGGTGATCAGGTTCTGCCGAAAGATGTGTATGAAAAAATTAAAGCAGATACATTAACGCAAGTACGCGGTACGGTTCAAGCTGATATTCTAAAAGAAGATCAGGCACAGAATACCTGTATCTTCTCCACCGAATTTGCGTTGCGTTTGATGGGTGATGTTCAGCAATACTTCATCGATCAGAATGTGCGTAACTTTTATTCAGTTTCAATTTCAGGTTATCACATAGCAGAAGCAGGAGCAAATCCCATCACACAGCTTGCCTTTACCTTGGCGAATGGTTTCACTTACGTGGAATATTATTTGAGCCGCGGAATGGACATCAATGAGTTTGCACCAAATCTTTCATTCTTCTTTTCAAATGGTATTGACCCGGAATATGCAGTGATCGGTCGAGTAGCCCGAAGAATCTGGGCGAAGGCGATGAAGAATAAATACAATGCCAATTCACGTTCACAGATGTTGAAGTATCATATCCAAACTTCTGGTCGCTCTTTGCACGCACAGGAAATTGATTTCAATGATATTCGTACAACGCTGCAAGCCTTGTATGCGATTAATGATAACTGTAATTCCCTTCATACCAATGCATATGATGAAGCCATTACAACACCAACGGAAGAATCTGTTCGCAGAGCAATGGCCATTCAGCTCATTATTAATAAAGAATTAGGATTGTCCAAAAACGAAAATCCATTACAAGGTTCATTCATCATTGAAGAGCTAACCGATTTGGTTGAAGAAGCTGTGTTGGCAGAATTTGATCGGATTACTGAACGTGGTGGTGTTCTTGGTGCAATGGAAACTATGTATCAGCGCGGTAAAATACAGGAAGAGAGTTTGTATTATGAAATGTTAAAGCACACAGGAGAATTTCCAATCATTGGTGTGAATACATTCTTAAGTTCAAAAGGATCGCCAACCATTATTCCACAAGAAGTTATTCGAGCGACTACTGAAGAGAAGGAGTATCAGATCAATATGCTGCGTGAACTTCATACATTTCAGGGAGATAAATCAAATATATTGCTGGAGAACGTTCAGCAAGCGGCTATCTTAAACAAAAATATTTTTGAAGAACTAATGGAGGCCACAAAAGTTTGCTCGCTCGGACAGATTACCAAATCCTTGTTTGAAGTGGGTGGTCAGTATAGGAGAAATATGTAAGGGAGAATTTAGATAAGCAATAAGTTAAACCGAAAAGTGCTACTTTCGAGTCTTAAAATTTAAATACTATGTATCAAGGATTACTTCACACCCATATCTTATTGCGCTATTTCATTTTGATCATGCTTATTGTGGTAATCGTGATGGCCATTATTGGGCTGCTAAAGAAGAGACCATACGGAAAGCTTGATAATAAATTCAGTTTATACCTTTTGATTTTTACCCATCTTCAGTTGGTAGCAGGTTTGATTCTTTACTTTGTAAGCCCCTTTGTAAAGTTTAGTGCCGAAACCATGAAAGATCCAGCACTTCGATATTGGACGGTAGAACACGTAACCGGAATGATAGTGGCCATTGCCTTGATTACGGTAGCCCGTATTACGACAAAAAAGTTACCCCTTGATGCAGCCAAACACATGCGAATGCTTGTATTAAATGCGGTTGCGCTTGCGATAATTATTGCCGTTATAATTCTAAGCGGAAGACCTATCCTATAGAATATTGAAATTAGCCACCTGAGAGTCATTAATTTTAATTCGTTAAACCGGCCCATCAGCCGGTTTTTTTGTGTATCGATTTATTGTCTAATGTTCTAACTTTACTATCCGTAAACCCTTCATGCGTATGCGTTCACTTTACACCTTGCTATTTTTTGTTGCTTCCCTTCACCTCGCTGCACAACAGTCAGCTACCCGCTATGAGTTGGTGAAGATGGACAAAACAGTAAACACATTTCACCACGAAGCCGCACCGGTTATTTCGCCTGATGGAAACACCTTGTATTTCTTCGTACAAAATCATCCTGACAATACATTAGGAAAGGATGATACCCAGGATATCTGGGTTTCAAAAAAAGATGCTAACGGAGCGTGGGGTCAGGCACAACATCTAACGTCTCCATTCAATCCACACCGATCCAATCAGGTATTTACTGTCTTTCCGGATGGAAGTCTTTTTATAAAAGGAGGCCGCTCGAAAGGTGAAAAAGGATTTTCAATCGTAACTGGAAACTCACTTCGCGAATTGTCGGTAAAGGATTTTGATAAGATGAACAAAGGTCGCTTCTATGGCGCATCCATGTCGTCTGATGGAAAACACATGATCATTTACTTTAGCGAGATAGAAAACAATGCAAATAGTGATTTGTATGCGAGCCATGCACAACCTGATGGTTCATGGACACGTCCGGAAAAATTAAAACTCAGCACCAATGTGGATGATGTTGGTCCTTTCATCGGTCCCGATCAAAAGACTTTATACTTTGCCAGTGCTCGTCAATCGCCCGGAAGACAAGGTGGAGTAGATATCTATAAGACTACTCGCGTTGACGATAGCTGGATGAATTGGTCTGAACCCATCAACATGGGCAAGCCCATCAATACAAGTGCGCTCGATTATTATTTCACAATCGATAATGCAGGAAATGTATTCACCAGTCGTGCAAACAAAGCGTTGGATGGTGCCCAACTTGATTTGTACGCTCTTGTACCCAAAACGTTTAAGATTAATTTAATTGGAACTGTATTGGACGAAAAAAATAATCAACCCCTTCAGGCAGATGTTGAATTAAAATGGAAAGATAAAGAGCCTGTAAAGTTGAAGACTGTACCCGCTGGTAAATTTGAATCTCGGCTTCCTGAAATAACTTCGTTCACGGCAAATGTAACAGCACTGGGTTATCTTCCGAAACAGCAGACCTTTACAATTCCTGTCGTGAACAGTGATACTACCGTGTATGTTGATTTTCTATTGAAGCCTGTTGCTAAAAAACTTTTGCTTACAGGAAATGTATACGATAAGAAAACCGAACAACTTATCAATGCAAAACTGGATGTTACTGTGCGGGGTGATAAGAAGATAAGCTTAAAGGTAGAAGCTGTTAGCGGCCATTATGAAAAAGAAATTCCGAAGCTCGGATATTATATGATTGCCGCCTCTGCTTCAGGATATTTAAATGCAACCGATAGTATTTCTGCAGACGATGATCAGCTTTCTCCGTTCTCACGGGATATCTATTTAATTCCAATTGAAGTGGGCGTTACCGTACGATTAAAGAATATTTATTTTGATTTTGACAAGACTACTTTGAAGAAGGAGTCATTTGTGGAGTTAAATAAGGTAGTTGAATTTCTAAAACAAAATGCATCTGTGGAGATCGAAATCTCCGGGCACACCGATAGTAAAGGTTCGGATGATTACAATCTAAATCTTTCGCAAGGTCGCTCTCAATCCGTAGTGGATTACATCGTGAGTCAAGGCATTGAAAGTTTTCGTCTCACAGCGCACGGCTATGGCGAAACAAAACCGATCGAAACAAACGATACGGATGCGGGTCGTGCCAACAACAGACGGGTGGAGTTCACGGTGCTAAAGAAGTAAGACTTTCATATCAAACTTGAGAAGTTACTATTTAAAAAAAGGAAGCATGAATAAACGATTTACTTTGATCATGCCTTTGTTTTTGCTGCTTGCTTGCAACGACAACAATCCTTCATCTTCTAAAATACAATTCGAAAAGCAATCTTTGCCCGTTTGGGAAGGTGAATTTGTAGCGGCTGATCCGAGTGTATTTCGTGATGGTGATACGCTTCGAATGTATTATACCAGTTTGTTGATAAACCCAACAGAGAAACTTTTTATTGCAGGTGCTAAATCTACAGATGGTATTCATTGGATTCCATCAAACAATATTGTAGGACAGGAAAGCGTAGCCTTGGACATTCGGGTTGGGGAATGGGACAATCATCTGGAAGCAGTATCGGTAGTCAAAGAAGGAACAGAAACATGGATGTATTACTGTGGTTATGAGGAAGAAGCAGAAGTAAGTGGGACTATTGTTGCTACTGGTCAACTGGGGTTGGCCAAATCTTCAAATACTAAAAGTTTTACAAGGTCATCTTTAGATCCCATATTATCCTTAGGTCAAACCAATACAAAAGATTTCAATGCCTTGTTTTCACCAACCGTAATCAAAGAAGGCAATACCTACTATATGTTTTATGTTGGCTATTGTATTGAGAATTGTACTCCAGCCTTTATCGGAATTTTATGTGCCACTTCAGTTGATGGAGTTACTTGGACAAAACAAGAAAAACCGATTTTAAGTGGAGAAGACATCGACTTGGATTGGGCTGATGTAGTCAAGGAGCCCGCACTTGTAAAAGGTCCTGATGGTATTTTCTATTTATTTATTTCGGGGGATGAATCAATTGGCATTGCGCGAAGCAATACGATTCTCGGTCCGTATGAAGTGTATCCAGAGCCAATTGTAAAAAAAGAATATGATTGGGAAACATCTGGTGTTATTGCTCCAACTGTGATCATCGAAAATAATAAGGTGCGCATGTGGTACATGGGAGTAGTCACTTCAGGTACAGGAGCTGACTTTGCGATAGGATATGCGGAATCAAATTTTCCGTTTGATTGGTAAATTCAATAGCAGTTGCTGATAATAGCTACAGGTATTGATTGAAGTAAATTTAATCCGATCAAAAGCGATACGTCAGGGTTAAGCCTCTTTGCCGTGGATTGGCATTAATTCGAACGGAAAGATTCTGTGCTTTTGCTTCATATTTTCCTTGCTGATTGGCTCCTACAATCCATAACGGAATACCAGAACCAAGAGCCGCAGCCCCTCCAATATAAGCATAGAAACCATTGCGTATATCGCCTGAAGTAGGTTGTGTGGAAGAATAAGTGCTAGTAGAAGCATTAACTAATGTAACCAAGCCTGTAACAAAAAGAACACCCCCCACAACAGTTAATACCGTTCCGGTATTTTTCATTTTTCTATATTTTTCAGCTTTCTGAATATAAAGCATTTTCTGCGGGTCTGCTTGAGCATAGCAATGCACACTTAGTGACAAAAGGAATACAACGAGTAAAATGATTTTCATAGTCCTAAGGTTTTATATATAAAGAAGAAAATATTTTTGGAATTATGCAAAACTTACGACATAATTCAAATTGATGCGGTGTAAATAATTTAATAAGATCGCTCCTGTTCTACACGCTTTGTTAGATATCATCTTCTTCTGATAGTTCGCTTACATGGAACCATTAGTCCAGTAGGGTCGAGGTTTAAGGTGGATAGAAATTGCCTTAAGAGGAATAGTCTGTAAGGTTAATTGTATCCGAAAAATCAGACACGTCAATCTGAGTCGCTATTCCTGCTATTAAAGTATTGTCATAAAATTTTTAAAGTGGTATATTTTTAGAAAAAATACAAAAGCTGTCGCCCTGTAGAAACCAAGGCGACAGCAGGAAGTCAACACCGATTACGAAAGGTGATTTATGGCAGAGTTACGTCTTTTGATGCAGAAGCTGCCGAAGTAAGCGATCCTTTCTTCGCGTAAAGACGGAAATAATACTTTGTTGCTGTTGTTAAACCCGTTACGGCTTGTGAAGTTCCAGTAACTTCCTTTTTTGCGTATCCTGTTACCGTTGTGCTAAAGTCAGCAAGGAGTGATACATCTAACAAATACTTTTCTGCATTCGGTACAGCGATCCATGATGCTTTGAAACCAGTGGCAGTAACTTCTGTAGCAACATTGAGTACGGGCGCTGCAGGTGCCACGGGTGTTGGATCATCGTCACTACATGCGTTAAGTGCCAATAGTGAAAAGGCAAACAACATAAATGATAAAACGGTGCTTTGTGCTCTGAACATTTTCATAAAGAGTTTTTTTTTGGTTAAACATATTTGCTCCTTAGACTCACGATGGTGTGGAATGGTTGGAAGAGTTAAAAACTTTTTTAAAAATGTGTATACATAACTTTGATTGGTGAGGCAAAATAGTTGGTGAGAAATTAATTTGATGTTGAATGAAATTTTATTGTTGCCATTACGTTCCGCAACTTTATGAACCCATTTACCCAAATAGATTTGGTAAACAGTAGATTGATTTTCTTTAAAAGCTTTTAAAAGGAATTGAATACCGTAGGGTGAGGTATTATAAGATTGTTTTAATTGTTGCAAGATGGGATTAGTGGAAAAAGTAGCTGCGCTTTTTTGTAAATAAATAAGCCAGATGCAATACTATTCGATAAGTCAATTTAATTCTGCAAGGATGAAGTAGTAGAATCAAGTAGAATGAGTGAAACTATTTCATTGCTTTTACCTTAAGGGATGTGGTTTCATCATCGACCACTTCAATGATGGCTCCTTTCTCTACATAGTCCCCGAGGGTAAAGGCATCATACAAATTTTCTTCAATCATTACTTTTCCGCTTGGGCGTAACACCGTGTGTGCAATACCGCGTTTCCCTTTCATGGATTCGCGAACAAAATTGGCATTGTATCCTTCAATACTCTCCTGTGTTGTGGTAAGCGCAATGTGTTTGTAATATTTTGTGTCGGCTAATTTAGCACTACCAACAAAGAGTAAAATCATTCCGCCCAGTAATCCACCCATAGCAGCAGCAAGGGAAATAAGGATATCATTCATACGCACAAATTCAAAATCAAAGGCATCGTTGTTAATCATAATGAGCACCAGCGCCATAATCGTGATGGCAATACCCGATACACCTGCAACGCCAAAGCCTGGAATGACAAAAATTTCCAGCGCTATAAGTATAATGCCGATGAAGAAGGCAATGATCTCCCAATTTGCCGCAAGTCCATTCAGATAGTATGGAACTAAATAGAGTACAATAGCAACTAATGCTGCTATACCTGGAAAGCCGACACCTGGAGCTTGCATCTCGAAATAAATTCCACCGATGATAACTAGAATTAAGATTCCACTGATAAAGGGATTGAGAAAGAAAGCGACTATGGTATCGGCAGAACTTAATTCGAAGTGTTCAATTTCATAGTTGGTAACTTTGTTCTTTTTCAGAATTTCTTCAATGGAAGACACTTTACCTTCACAGTAACCATTTGCCATGGCTTCGGATGTGGAGAAGGTAATGACTTGACCAATTTCTTTCAGGCTGTCTAATTTTACATTTTCATCCACCATGCCTTCTGCAATTTTCGGATTACGTTTATTTTCTTCTGCTGTTGCACGCATTATAGATCGCATGTACGATTGGTATTTATCGGGAGCTTTACCACCACTTCCATCTACTACTGTTGCTGCCCCAATACTTGCTGCTGGTGACATATAAATGCTATCACAGGCAATCGAAATCAAAGCACCTGCTGAAGCCGCATCAGAGTTTATAAAAACCCAGAGTGGTTTTTTGAATGCCATTAATTTATCAACTATATCTTTTGCATCAGTCAATACACCACCATAGGTATCCATTTCAATAATTACAATATCAGCCTTTGTTTCTTCGGCATGTTCCAGTGCCAGCTCTACATAGCGTGTCATGCGAGGATCGATTTCATTCTTGATGTCCATCACCATCACTTTTGTTTGAGCGAAAGTGAAGTTGACCAAACCAAAAAAAATAATGAAGAGCAACGATTTTTTCATATCCTTAATTATTAAAGTAGTAAGAGTAGCAGGAAGACTGAATACTGATGTGCATTCAATTTCGTTAAGTTAAGCTCCATCAATCTCCTCTCTTCCGAACAGGATTGAGGTGAGGCCATAAAGAAAAGCTTAACTTAGCGACATTGAGTTTACATTGCATAAAAGTAAGATTAAAACAGTCTTGGAACGAAAGCTTGAATTTAACTTTTCTCATGTTTTTAACGGCATCGTTTGGAATAGTGTTGTTTCGGAAGATGGAAGTGTGTTGGTATTTGAAATTCGCGATAGTCAGCAAAAGCAAGTTTCATTTTCTGCATTGCTTGTGAGTGATAATGCCTGGCTTTGGAAGAACAAGGTTTCAGAGGAACCATGGTGGGTAAACTTAAATGCGGTTTCCTCGAATCGCATCCTCCTAACCATGTACACAGAAACAAACAATCCGGATAAGAAAGGTATTTTGGTATACGACCTGCCAGCGTTTAACTTAAGCTGGTGGAATAATGACTTCTCATTGACAGCGGTATCGAAAGGTTTTGTTTTTGGAATGACTTCTACCTACGGATCGCGCGAAGTAATTCTGGATATACAAACCGGGAAAGAAGTAAAAGAGGCGAATACTGAACCGAGCCATAGTTTTAGCGCGCTTCGGCCTCAGCATTATCATGATGGAAGCGAATACTTTAAAACCGTGCAACTATTTTTAGAGAAGAAACTAAATTTGCAGGCAATTGCTTCGTTAGAGTACCTGGAACACGATGGCTTGATCTTCATTTCGTTTTATACTCAGGGTGAAGGTTTGGCCAATGATTTGATAGTACTTTCTGCTATGGGGAATATCGTATTGCACGAGAAAATGAGTGATCACTTGAAAGGAATCGGGTGGGACACTTTTTTCATCCTTTGCGGATGCGTATTTTTCGTGAGGAATAAAGTAGAGTTGGTAAGTTATAAGATTGTATGATTCATGAACTGATTTTAGCGGGTGCTTCATTTTTTCATCCGCAAACACCATTTGATTCCACGGGAATCGAAACCATCAACGGAAAAATATTTGTGCTCCATAAAGTAGGGGAGAAGGAGACGCTTTACGGTATTTCGAAACGATACGGAACAACTGTTGATATTATTTTACAATACAATCCTACAGCTGATGGAGGATTGGAAATCGGACAAATATTAAAAGTACCGTATACACCTCGTCCTAAATCACAACCCGTAACCGGTGGCGGATTTATTCACGAGGTAACAGCAAAAGAAACCATGTTCTCTATCGCGAAAGCATACAATGTTTCGGTTGATGAGTTGAGGCAATGGAATAATCTTTCAAGTAACGAATTATCGATTGGACAGGAACTGACGATCAAAAAACGAAATACAGTAACGAGTTCAACTCTACAAACCTCAACGATTACACCTACATCAAGTCAAAGAGGTAATCATACAGTAGCGGCAAAAGAAACGCTGTTTTCAATTACTCAGAAATACGGAATTACAATTCAACAATTAAAGCAGTGGAATAACCTTGAAGGAAATGACTTGAGCATCGGTCAGGTATTAGTTGTTTCGCAAACTGAGCAAAATGTAGTGTCAACTCCTAAAGAAATTGAACCTGTGAAAACAGAGCCGATAAAGAGTGTAACCACTTCGCAAACACCCCAACCACCAAAAGAAAATCCAATCACCACAATTCGCATTTCAGAGTCAGTGAAAAATGCGGATGAGTTAGTAGAGAATGGAGTGGCTGAATTGATTGAAGGAACTGATGGGAATAGAAAATATCTTGCACTTCACCGCACGGCACCAGTGGGTACAATCTTAAAAGTGAAAAATGAAATGAATAATCGCGAAGTATTTGTTCGCGTGATGGGTAAACTTCCAGATACAGCGTTAACTGAAAAAGTCATTATCCGCATTTCTAAATCAGCTTACGATAGATTAGGAGCTATTGACCCTCGTTTTCGCGTGGAGGTTACATACTATAAGTAGTTGATCTAACGCTTTCCTAAATTGTCACCAACTTGCATAGTTGGATTGAATTACATTATTGATCTTAAGTATTGAAATTTTCTTTTTAGGAAATAAAAAAGAAGAGGCTGTTTTCTAGTGATAGAAAACAGCCTCTCTTATAGAAGTAAATAAAGTTGAAATTAAATTTTAACGTGACTCCAGTTCTCACCTGTTTTAATACGGTGAATCTGCATGTCAGAAACTTTAAACTTCTTGGCAAGTGCCTTTAACGTTGGTTGCTTCTTCGATTTGAACAACGCTATTTTAATTTGCTTCACTTTATCAGAGGTCAATTTCGGACCTTCTTCTGGATTCATGCGAATTAAAACATTAGGATCTTTAAGAGCATGCTGAATCTGAACATCATGCTTCACCCATTTTAAGTTGGTAGCCTTGTTGTTTTCTTTCTTGTGATCGTTGTGAATCACAAAGTTGTGGCTAGGGTTAGCTTGCTTGCAGAAGTATTCAGCCACCAAACGGTGTATGTAATAGTTCTGACGTGTGCTCTCACGACCTATGGTTATGCTTGGATAACCTTGTGTGAGACGCGGACGAAGAACATAGCCTTCTTCCAGCTTTTCTTTGAAACTTACAATCCGGCCTTTATCCGATACGGCATAGCGCTTTGTTGAAGTTCCTTTTTTGAGCTTAATTTCTTTCCATTTTTCTCCGGCTAGAAATTTCACTGCAGCTGGCTTTTTTTTAAGGGGTGCTTTTTTCATATTATATGTTAATTAAAAGATAAGGGTTCTGATAGTTTAGGTATGAGCGTGTTGAACTCTACTTGTAACACTTTCGTAGTATTTTTGTTCCCACGGTTTATTATTTTTCTTCCATCGATCTCCAGCACAGGTGTTAATTCACCCATAGTGCCACACGCAAATACCTCATCTGCATTGTAAAACTCAGTTAGGGATAAATTCCGCTCCTCGCACTGTAGATTCATCGTTGCACATATATCAATTACCAGTCCACGTGTAATACCGTGTAGGCAGGCATCTGCAAAGGGAGTAAATACCTTGCCGTTCTTAACCATGAACAGGTTCGTGTCGTTTAATTCAGCGACAAAGCCATTATTATCGAGCATTACGGCAGCGTCAACGCCTGCCACGTTGGCCTGAATTTTTGCCAGTATGTTATTGAGTAGGTTGTTATGATGGATTTTTGAATCCAAAAACTGTGGACTATTTCTACGTTGTGAGGAACTAATTACCCGAATTCCTGAATTGTTATCGTACACAAGGGGTTTCCACTCAGCCAGTACGATAAGGCAAGATCCCAAACTATTCAACCGTGGGTCCATACCCGAAGTTACCTTTTCGCCTCGGGTAAGGGTTAGGCGTACGTGAGTCTCATCCCGCATGCCATTGGCCTCCAGAGTTTCGAAAATGGCTTTTTTGATTTCTGATTTTGTGGGAACATGGGTGAAGGCCAACGCATGAGCCGAAGCTTCCAGGCGATCAAGATGCTTATCCAGGCAGAATATACCGTTTTTATAAACCCGTAGGCCTTCCCAAACGGCATCACCCCCCTGCACCACGCTGTCGAATACGGAAACCTTTGCCTCCTCTCGTGAGAGCAATTTGCCTCCAACGTGTATTTTGATTGCAGAATTCTTCGAATTAAACTTTTGCAGCATTCCGCGCTTGACTAAAAAATGTAACAATTCGATTAATAACCCGGTTGAGCTGGCCTATCTTCAGTTTATGCCCGAAGAGCATATTGAGTAACTGATGTTTCCACGAAAGTAGAATAGCACGATGGGGTCTTAATCGTTTGTCAAAAGTACAGATAAATATTCAGGCTAGATCAAGGCTTGAGTGAAAATGCCATCAGTTTTTCGTAGAAGTGGTATGCATTGTCGTTAAGCGGTTCAAGATGGCGGGGTAATGCACGCGTGCTGGTGGGTTGCTTCTCGAAACCACTGGATGAATGTACGTTGGCATACCAATGCTTGGCCCAAACGCCATCGTATGGCTTGGGGCCAACGGGCCAATGCAGCATATCATTTGTGTACACTATGCCAACGTGCGTACAGAGTTTCTTCAGAATAGCTTCAGCATTATCAACTACACTCCCAGAATCAATGACAATAGGCTGCTGCCCGCGATCAACTAATCGGTTGAAGAGATGATACTGATATTCGATACCAATGTCACGCATGATGGGTTTTTCAATTACCTGCGCATAGCTTGCTATAATTTGCGTTGGGTTGCGGATCAAAAAAATATTGGTCAAATCACTTAAGAAATGTTCATCCATCAATTCAATATGATGGGCCATATTCTTAATGAACAACACATCTTTATCCCATTCTCCAAGGATGGATTTCAATATCACGTTTTCGTCTAGGGGTTGAGCTTGTAATATTTCTTCCTTTCCTGGATGTTCAACACCACTTTTATTCAGGTAGAATGCATAGAACGGTTCGTCTAACACGATCGTATCTTTTCGTTGCGCGAAAGAATACATCAAAGCAGTCGAAATATTTCGTGGACCTGAGATAAGATTAAGCCGATGCATGACCATTGATTTACGAAGTATGAATTGCGATTAGAATTTTGTTAGAAGTCTTTCTTGATCACCAACAGGCACGCATCTTTCTCAATAGGTAAGTAGCCCTGCTCGTAACAATAAAAATACTGAGCACCTTCTTTGGTGGTGTAGGTGCTAGTGTAATATCGGAAATCAAAACCTTTTGCCTTTAGTTTATCTCGACTCACTTTGTTTTTTCCTTCCGGATTAAGATCAAGTAAAATACGTCTGTTCTTGCGCAGGATATTATTGACGTTGCGTACATAGTTCGTACCGTCACTATTCAATTTATTGTTGTAAGCAATGCGGCAAAGGTCAGAACAGAATTTTTTATCGATTCTGCCAATGATGGTCTCACCACACTCTAAACACGTTTTTTCGTCTGATTTCGCCATTTTATAGTATTTTCTATCCGTTTACAAACGTTTACAAACGAATATAATCGATTATAAGCGTTTACCATACGACTATCTTTTTTTTCTCACCACACCTTTGTTCCATCAATCGCAAAACAAGCGGCTGATAAAAAAAACGAAAATCAATTTTTAACACTTTAAATTTTACATGTATGACATCGTTAAGAAACAATGTACAACTGATCGGCCGCCTGGGTAAAGACCCTGAAGTAAGAACTTTTGAAAGCGGTAAAAAAATGGCATCCTTCTCTATCGCTACAAGCGATACGTACAAAAATCAAAAAGGAGAAAAGGTGCAGGACACGCAATGGCACAATCTGGTAATCTGGGGTAAGCTGGCAGATATTGCAGGACAATATTTAAAGAAAGGTAGCGAAGTGGCTGTAGCGGGTAAACTCGTGCACCGAAACTACGAAACAGCCGGAGGTGAAAAGAAATACATTACTGAAATTAATGTGAGCGAGATGGAAATGCTAGGCTCAAAAGATTAACCGTTGTTTGTATTTGTTTCCCAGGCCCGGACTCATTAGAGTTCGGGCTTTTTTATTTTGGTGTGCTTCATCAATATTGATTTTCTGATTAAATGATAAATCAATGTTCTCCACTTATCAAAATTATACCCATCTCACTGTTAACCATTGGCATTAACGATTAACTTTGCCAGCCAATGACGTTTCTATATTCTTCTTTTCTGTGGGCACTTGCGGCTCTTTCTATTCCCATCATCATCCATCTTTTCAATTTCCGCAGAACGACTAAAGTTTACTTTTCAAATACCCGATTTTTAAAACAGGTAAAGGAAGCTACATCCGCCAAGCGAAAATTAAAACATTACCTCATTCTGGTTTCGAGGCTTTTGTTCTTATCCTTTTTGGTAATGGCCTTCTGTCAACCTATTATTCCTGCTAGGGAACAATTCGGAAGCAACCGAAACATCATTCTTTATCTTGATAATTCACAAAGCATGTCCGCTCAAATGGTGGATAAGGTTCGCGGTCTGGACGCTGCTATTAATTTTTCAAGAAGTATAGTTGAGCTCTTCCCGCCTGATACGCGCTATAAGCTTCTTACCAACGATTTTTCACCTTTCTCAAATACTTTCAAAACAAAAGCAGAGATACTGGATTTGCTGGCGCAGACCAGGCTGTCACCGATTAGTCGATCGATGCAGGAAATTCAGGATCGCATCAGGCAAAATCAAAGTAGCGACCAACCTGAAGTATTTTGGATTTCTGATTTACAAAAGTCAACGATAGGACAAGTTTCAGTTTTGAAGGATAGTGCCTTCAGACTGCATTTGGTGCCCATTGGTTTTGAGGAACTTTCGAATGTATTTGTTGACTCCGCTTTTCTGGAAAACCCATTTGCAGCGGGTGGCGAGAAAAATGTGCTGCACGTAAAAGTGCGAAACGATGGAAATAAAACGGTTGATCAGCTCAATCTGAAACTCACCATTAACAACATTCAGGCAGCAACTACATTAATGAACGTTCCTGCTGGAGGAGTTACGGAAACAAGTTTTGATTTGGCTTCCGGACTTAAAGGACTTAACGAAGCGAAAATCAGCTTCAATGATTTTCCAGTCAGTTTCGATAATGAGTTTTACCTCGCCTTAAATTTTACGGAGAAGATTAAGGTTATTGAAATAAAGAACGATACAAAGCCAACGGTTATCGAACGCGTCTTTGGAAATCTGGAGGTATTTAGTTTTCGAGGATATTCTGTTGGCAATTTTAATTATAGTTTGTTGACTCAGGCCGATTTAGTTGTTGTTAACGGATTGAATTCAATTGAACCATCATTGGCCAGTGCTTTGCGGAATTACATGAATAGCTACGGAACGGTTCTTCTTGTTCCAGGTTCGAAACCGGATGTAACAAACCTCCGAAGCTTTCTTCAATTACCCCTTCTCAACGAACTGCCAATTAATGCAATGACGGATTTGGACAGACCTGATTTTTCCAACCCGTTTTTTGAGAACGTGTTTGAAGAGAAATCGATTTCACTGGTCATGCCGAAGGCAAGCAAGGTATTGGATTGGGGCAAGGATCGATCTGCCATTCTTCAATTTAAAAATGATCAACCGTTTCTTTCGATGTTCAATCAAGGAGGAAAAATGTATCTCTTAGCGTCTTCGCTTGACCCTTCACAAACTGATTTTGCGAATCATGCTCTATTTGTGCCGGTAATGTATCGGCTAGCGGCAAGTGGTAAAAAGAACGAGAGCAAGCCTTATTATTCTGTAAGTGAAAATTACATTAACCTACACGTAGACAGTTTGCGTGGAGAAGATCCACTTCGTTGGATTGGTGCAGAAGAAATTATTCCGCCTCAGCGAAAGGTAAATGACAACCTGATTTTTGATATTCCGAAGTTTTCGATCTCCAAAGGATTCTATAAAGTCATTGCAGGCCGCGATACGGTAAGTCTTTTGGCTTTCAACCTTGACAAAGCCGAATCGCAGATGAATCAATACACAGGAGAAGAGGTGAAAACGATGTTGGGATCGGGAGAAAACGTAAGCATTTTTGAGGTAGCGTCTGCCGAGGCTTTCAGCAACGAAATAAAGGAGCGATATTTGGGCAAACCATTGTGGAAGTATGCGTTGATGCTTGCGCTTCTATTTTTAGTGATGGAGATATTTTTGATCAGGTTTTTAAAGTAAATTTGATAATGCTTACAAAGGAGTCATTAACGAAAGAAATCAAAAGTTTGCCGGATAACCTATTGCAAGAGATTTATGATTATATCCTCTTCTTAAAGCAGAAGAATAAAAACCAGAATCCAACCTTCACACATTTGGCAAGTGAAAATGCACTGGCAGTAGATTGGAATAAACCCCAGGAAGATGAAGCATGGAAAGATTTGTAAAGGGTGATATCATTGTGCTTCCGTTTCCCTTTTCTGATCTTTCATCATCAAAGAAGAGACCATCGTTGGTGCTTGTAGATTTACCTGGAGATGACATCGTCCTCTGTCAGATTACAAGTCAATCATCGGCAGACCCTAATGCAATTAGTCTCTTTCAAAGCGATTTTATAGTAGGCAATCTTTTTCGGGACAGTTATATTAGACCGGGACGAATATTTACCGCTAGTAAGTCAATTATCCTTTATAAGGTTGGTTCGATAAGTTCTCATAAATTTGCAGTCGTGAGAAACAAAATCGTTTCACTTCTGGACCAACTCTAGTATGAAGATCTTAATACAGAACGCTGAAATAATTGACGCCAGCTCTCCCTTTCATCAACAAGAAAAAAATGTTCTTATTACCAACGGACGCATTGCCGAGATTGGCGATAAGAATTATTCAGCCGACAAGGTAATTCCTGCAAAGGGCATGAAACTTTCCATCGGATGGTTTGACCTTGGAACTTTTGTTGGTGATCCAGGTCTTGAACACAAAGAAGATTTAGAATCAGCAGCGAAAACTGCTACTGCTGGAGGCTTTACCGAGATTGCCATCCTTCCAAATACAGCACCATCAGTGCAATCAAAAAACGAAGTCAGCTACATTACACGGAACAATGACAGTCGTCTGGTTCAAATTCATGCGCTGGCATCGGTAACCAAAAATAATAAGGGTGAAGAACTCACTGAGATGATTGACTTGCACGAGGCTGGTGCCGTTGGTTTTACGGATGGATTGAAACCCATTTGGCATACTGATATTTTATTGAAGTCGCTGCAATACCTGCAAAAGTTCAACGGACTTCTGATTGATCATCCGGAAGACACGTGGTTGAATTTATTCGGGCAGATGCACGAAGGTATTAACAGTACTATGCTTGGATTGAAGGGTATGCCGCGCATTGCTGAAGATATTGCTGTTAGTAAGAACATTGAGATTTTAGGTTATGCCGGAGGAAGATTGCACTTCGCTCGCATATCATCCGCGAAGTCAATTGAATTGATTCGCGCAGTTAAGAAGAAATTAAATCTGAGTTGTGATATGGCTTCGTACCAGCCACTACTGGATGACAGCTTACTCTCCACCTTCGATACAAATTATAAAGTGAATCCACCGTTGCGTGAGAAGAGCGACAATGAAGCACTGATCAAAGCATTGAAAGACGGAACCATTGATGTGCTTTGCTCTGGTCACACACCTCACGAAGAAGAAAGCAAGAGTCTGGAATTTGATCTTGCTGATTTTGGAATGATCAACCTCCAGACTTTTGGAGCTAATCTTACTGCACTTTCCAAATTAGTCGGATGGGACGTATTGTTAGAGAAGGTGACAACCAAGCCAAGACAACTTTTGGAATTGGAAATACCCAAGATAGCAGTAGAAGAAAAAGCCAATCTTACCTTATTTGATCCGAACCGTGTTTGGACATTTGATGAAAAGACAAATTTCTCGAAAGCCAAAAATTCGCCTTGGTACGGAATGGAGATTAAAGGTAAGGCAGTTGCTGTTTTTAATAATTCAAAACATTGGTTTGATCTTTCATCATGAACTGGTCCTCGCTTTTTAAAATCTCAGCCCGCTATGGGACTGTATCTGGTGTTCTCGCTTTTGTTTTACTGATCATATCGTATTACCTCGGGCGACACCCCATGCTTATTTCTCCGTTGCTCGATTTTCGGATTTTGCTTTTTGGTATATTCATTTTCTTTGCCTTGCGCGAGTTTCGGGAATTTTATCAGGAAGGAATGTTGTCTTTTTCTCAAGGTATGATGGGTGCATTAGTGCTTGTTTTTGTATCCTCGCTAATTACATCTTTTGCAATAGTCGGATTTGGAATGTGGGAAGAAGGTTTTGTCAAAATGTTTATTGCACAGAGTCTTGAATATTTAAAGACCTACCCCAAAGAAGATATAGAACGGATCGGAAAAGAAATTTATCAGCGTAATTTCGAACATCTTCCTGCTACTAACATCGCAGAATTAGCCAGAAAGTACTTTTCACAAGGTTCAATCATTGGCTTTTTTGTAAGTATCATTATATCGGTAATTTTAAGACAACAACCTAAAACCTAAAATTAAAAATCATGGAAGACACATCTACATCCCGTCCATCAGCTATGTCTATTGGTCTCAAGTTCGGAGCAATACTTGGTTTAGCTTCAATCGTTCAAACTTTAATCGGTTTTGCAATTGGTTCAAATCCATTAAGCAACAATTGGATTAATACAGTAATTGCCATAGCGGTTTCAGTCGCAGTCATTGTCTTTGCTCATAAGGCATTTAAGGATGGCGGAGATGGCTACATGAGTTATGGTCAAGGTCTTGGAATCGCTATGGTAACTTCGCTTGTTTCTCTTGTCATCACAGGTCTTTTCACTTATATCTATATTAACTTTATTGATACAAATGCTTTTGAAGAAGTTTGGGAAAAAGCAGCAGCAGATATGGAAGCCAAAGGACAAAGCCAAGAAGCTATTGATATGGGAATGTCTTGGGGAAGGAAATTATTTTGGGTCTTTTACGCTTTAGGTGGGGCTTTTGGCGGACTCATTGTTGGATTAATTGTTACAATATTCACACAAAAGAAAGCACCTGAACAAACATTTTAGTGACACAATTGGATATATCGATCATTGTTCCGGCAAAAAGTGAAGAGGAATCAATTCCTGAGCTAAGCCAATGGATAAGCCGTGTGATGCAAACGCACGGCTTTTCCTATGAAGTTATTTTTATTGACGATGGCAGTGAAGATGGCACCTGGGATCAGATCGTAAAAATGAACCAGTCCGATAACCGGTTTAAAGGTTTACGTTTTAATCGAAACTTCGGAAAGTCGGCCGCACTTCAAACAGGCTTTAAGGCAGCAACAGGTAATGTAATTATTACCATGGATGCTGACTTGCAAGACAGTCCTGATGAGATTCCTGCTTTGTATGACATGATCATGAAAGATGGTTTTCATATGGTATCGGGCTGGAAAAAGAAACGGCACGATCCTATATCGAAAACACTTCCTTCTAAATTTTTTAATTCACTTACACGACAGATTTCTGGTATTCAGCTACATGATTTTAACTGTGGCCTCAAAGCCTACCATCGCAATGTCGTAAAGAACATTTCTATTTATGGTGAGATGCACCGCTATATACCTGTGGTGGCAAAATGGGCAGGCTTTAAGAAGATAGGAGAAAAAGTTGTTGAGCACCGCGAGCGCAAATATGGTTATAGCAAGTTTGGCTGGGGCCGTATGCGTGGTTTGCTTGATTTGATGTCGATTACTTTCGTGGGAAAATTTGCACTGCGCCCCATGCAGTTTTTTGGTACACTGGGTGTGCTCTCTTTTCTGGGTGGAAGCATTCTCACAGCGAAGATTTTATGGGAAAAATTTGACTCTGTCTTTATTTCAAAAATGCCATTGAAACGTGAGATTGCCGATCAGCCCATTTTCTATTTAGCACTTGTTGCGGTAATTATTGGGATTCAGTTTTTTCTCACCGGTTTTATTTCAGAGTTACTTGCCCGCCAGTCGGCTGCTAAGAAAAATTACCTTGTGATCGAATCAGCAGGCATCGATTCAAATGACTGATTTGAACATATTGTCAACATCCGACTAACTTCACATTCAGCTTGACGATTTCCGGATACCCGTCCACCTATTCATGATTAAATACTCCATCATCATACCGGTATACAACAGACCTCAGGAGGTTGATGAATTATTGGGCAGTTTGGTGGCGCAATCTTTAAAAAGTTTTGAAGTCATCATAGTAGAAGATGGCTCCTCTGTACGATGCGATGATGTTGTTGATCGTTACCGTGATACTTTAACCATTCAATATTTCTACAAACCCAATACAGGCCCCGGTCCAAGCCGGAACTTTGGCTATCAGCATGCAAGAGGCGAGTACTTTGTTGTATTTGATTCGGATTGTATCATCCCTCCGCATTACCTCGAGGTGGTGGAAAAATCGTTGCACGAAAACCATTGGGATGCCTGGGGCGGCCCGGATAAGGCGCATGAAAATTTTACAACTCTCCAGAGAGCAATGGGGTATACCATGTCGTCAATTTTGACAACGGGCGGAATACGAGGGGCTAAGAAACATGTTGGCTGGTTTCAACCGCGGAGTTTTAATATGGGTATATCTCGAAATGTTTTTGCAAAGACAGGAGGTTTTGCTTTTGATCGTTTTGCAGAAGACATTGAGTTTAGTATCCGAATGAAAAATGCCGGCTTTCACGTTGGCTTGATTACCGATGCTTTTGTCTACCATAAGCGCAGAACAAATTTCAAACAGTTCTATCATCAGGTTTTTAATTTTGGAAGAGGGCGCGTATTAGTGGGAAGAGCACATCCACAGGAAATCAAATTGACACATTGGTTCCCATCGTTTTTTGTGATTGGAATTATCGGTGTCTTACTGACGCCAATCTTTAGTTCACTTCTTTTTAAGATTGGATTAACCGGCCTTACTCTTTACTTCGTTGCGTTGTTTGCTCACTCCTTAAGTGCCAACAAGAATCTTGGTGTAGCATTACTATCCGTGCCGTCAGCAGTTATTCAATTGAGTGGATATGGGTTAGGTTTTTTGTCGGAAAAGGTAAAATCATACACGCGCTAACTCCTTATTTTAAAGATAAGGGTGTTGAATGCAATAGAAATTTGTATATTTTTAACTGTTTTTTGGAGAAAACCTTTACCATCCTTACATGAAGAAGTTCTACTATCTCAGTTTTATTGTCGGCTTGTTAAGCATTTTTAATTCTGCATTTGGTCAGCCATCCAATGAACTGAAGCCCGGATATTATGTCGTGGTAAGTGCTTACGCGAAATCGCGCGAGAATGTAGCACAAAACTATATTGAGCTTTTAAAGTTGAAAGGATACAAAGCTGACTATGGTTTTAACACAAGCCGCAATCTTTATTTTGCTTACCTCAGCTATTTCGATAACCTGAAGGCGTCTTTGCAAGAGATGCGAAACACCAGAAGCAAAGGTGAATTTAAAGAAGCCTGGGTGCGCGTAGTACCTGGTGATATTACAGAAGCACCTCTTGTAACACAAGCTCCTGTTCCTGTAGAGCCAGTTAAAGCAATTCCAGAAACTGTTACCAAGACAGAAGCTTCTGAGGTTCCTCAAGCCGAAGTTAATCCGGAACCAGATCCCGCAATAATTGACAATCCTGAGATCAAGCAATATCCGGTAATGACATTAGGAAATACAGAAGTTTTTTTGAGCCTTTACAATGCACGGAACAATCGGATAGTAGATGGTATGGTGGCAGTTGTTGATACCGATCGCTCCAAGCAACTGACAAAAGTGAAGGGTAATGAGTATTTAGTATTACCAGATCCAAAAAGTAAATCCGGACAGCTAACATTGATTTGTGAAGCCTTTGGATATCGCAAAGTTCAACAGGAAATAAATTATCCATTACCATTGGCAGATACGGTGAAGCCTTATATTGATTTAATGGGCACAACACTAGTAATTAATTTTGATTTGGTTCGCTATCACAAAGGCGACATTGCCACATTGTACAATGTTTATTTTTACAATGACGCAGCGCTCATGCGATCGGAGTCTAAATTTGAGTTGAATAATTTGCTTCAGTTAATGCAAGAAAATCCAAATTATAAAATTCGTTTGCATGGTCATGCCAATGGTAATTACCACGGTAAGATTTTGTCTGTTGGCCCAGATAAAAATTTCTTTTCGCTGGACGGAGCAAAACAAAGTGTGGGTTCGGCAAAAGATCTTTCGGGTAATCGTGCTGGAGTGATTAAAGAATACTTAGTGGCAAATGGCATTGACGCAAGTCGTATGGAAGTGAGAGCCTGGGGTGGCAAGCGCCCGATCTATGACAAGCGCAGTGTTAATGCACAGAAAAATGTGCGGGTTGAAGTGGAAATTTTAGAAGAGTAACACGCGCTATTATACTTTTAAAATAAAAATAAAAGACCTCGTAACAGCGGTCTTTTATTTTTTCAAAAAGGCTTTATCGTTTGAGAGGATGGCTATTTTGAAGGATTAGAACAGCGGATGCTCCCACTCAAGTATTTAATCACACAGACTAATTAGCCTTCCAACTGACTACAACCATTGATTCTTATCCAAACAAATTCCTCCAGTGCGAGGCCATGCGTGTGAATATTAGATTCCCTTTGCTATTTTGCGCCCTTTACACTACTAACTAACCTAGACGCGCTACTATGATTACAGTCGGAAGCCACAGACTGTCGGCCGCAGATTTTGAAAAAGTGCTCTATAACAAAGAGAAAATCCAGTTGGAGGATGTTGCCATTAAAGAGGTAGAGAAGAGTTTTGAATTTCTAAAGGCCTATTCTCACAACAAAATAATTTATGGCATTAACACGGGCTTTGGGCCTATGGCTCAATATAAGATTAGTGAAGAGGATCAGCGTCAACTTCAGTTTAATTTAATCCGCAGTCATAGTTCCGGTGCTGGGCAACCAATTGCAGAAGACTTGGCGCGTGCCACCATGTTGGCTCGCCTAAATAGTTTGATGCAAGCGGCCTCAGGTGTACATCCTTCTACTGTTGAATTGTTAAAGAATCTTCTGAACGAAAATATTACGGCCTGCATTTTTGAACGTGGAGGCGTAGGTGCCAGTGGTGATTTAGTTCAGCTCGCACATCTGGCATTAAACCTAATCGGAGAAGGTGAAGTATTATCGGAAGGTAAGTGGAGATCAGCAAAAGAAACTTTTGCTGAAAAAAAAATAACACCACTTGATGTGCACATGCGCGAAGGTCTCGCGCTTATGAATGGGACTTCAGCCATGACCGGTATTGGAATGGCGAACATTATCCACGCACAATACTTGCTGCGTATATCTACAATTCTTTCGGCCGTCACAAATGAGTTGATGAAATCGTTTGATGATCATTTTTCATTTGAACTCAATCACGTAAAACATCACAAAGGTCAATCGAAAGTTGCTGAAGATATTCGTACCATTCTTTCAGACAGTAAATTGATTCGTAAACGACCCGACCACTTATATCACAAAAAAATAGAAGAAGCAGTATTTACCGATAAGGTTCAAGAGTATTATTCATTGCGTTGCGTTCCTCAGATTCTGGGCCCGGTATACGATACAGTATTAGAGGTAAGGCAAGTGCTGGAAGATGAAGTAAACTCAGCAAATGATAATCCGGTGATTGATCATAAACGCGAGAATGTTTATCACGGAGGAAATTTTCACGGTGATTATGTTTCGCTCGCGATGGATAAATTAAAAATCGTGATGACAAAACTCACGATGTTATCTGAACGACAATTAAATTATTTACTGAACGATAAACTCAATCAAAAACTTCCTCCGTTCATCAATTTAGGAAAATTAGGATTGAATTTCGGATTGCAAGGTATGCAGTTTACAGCGACATCAACAACAGCTGAAAATCAAACCTTGTCATTCCCGATGTATCTTCATAGTATTTCCAACAACAACGACAATCAGGATATTGTGAGCATGGGTTGCAATGCAGCGTTGATGACACGAAGAGTAATTGATAATAGTTTTGATGTATTGGCCATTCAAACACTGGCACTCGTTCAGGCCATCGATTATTTAAAATGCCAAACTCGTCTTTCTACCTTTACGCATAAATTGTATGAGGAAGTGAGACAGATCGTTGGGCCAATTGTTGATGATCAGCCGCGCTACAACGACATTCAGGCAATGAGAAAATATCTGATCACACTAGGTTCTACAGTTAAATTATCGATATAGCCATAGTCTAACGTCTAATGTCTCATGTCTTAATACTAACGTCTAATTAAATAAGTATGAAGTACGCATTAGTCACAGGAGGTTCACGCGGTATTGGTCGCTCCATTTGTTTGAAGCTTGCTGAGCAGGGGTATAATGTTCTGATCAACTATAAGAGCAACGATACTGAAGCCGCCAAGACAGCCGAACTTGCTGAGCAAAAAGGTGTGAAGACTGAGTTATTAAAATTTGATGTTTCAGACAAAGCACAAGTTGATCTTGTATTGGGTGGATGGATTGAAAACAACAAAGACAAAGAAGTAGAAGTGTTGATCAACAACGCAGGCATTCGTGAGGATGCTTTGATGATCTGGATGACCGATGAGCAGTGGAAGAATGTACTTGGCTCTAGTCTCGATGCTTTTTACTATGTAACACGACAAGTGATCAACAGTATGCTGGTGAAACGATATGGACGTATTGTAAGCGTTGTTTCGTTGTCAGGATTAAAAGGTATGCCGGGCCAGGTAAATTATTCTGCAGCAAAAGCAGGCGTTATTGGTGCAACAAAAGCATTAGCCCAGGAAGTTGCAAGAAGAGGCATTACGGTAAATGCAGTTGCGCCTGGTTTCATCCGCACGGATATGACTCAGGATTTAAATGAAAAAGATTTAAAAGGACTCATCCCCATGCAACGATTTGGTGAGCCCGATGAAGTGGCGGATGCTGTCGTTTTCCTTGCATCGCCAAAAGCATCCTACATTACAGCCAACGTTCTTTCAATTAATGGAGGACTCTATTCCTAATCGGCTAAATATTCAATTAACACGTTTTATAAAATTCTAGTAAGCTTGTTTATAGTTTCCATTCGACCCAAATCGAAACTGTATGCAGCACCTCATAAATCTCACAAGCGAAGATCAACACCCGTTGTTGTCGATTTTATGATTAGAAAATTTATTTTTGCATCTTGATAGCAGGGATGCCAATGTATTAGGCATAGTTTCATTAGTCATATAGAGGGTTTGAATGGAAAGAGTCGTTATTACAGGATTAGGAATTTACTCCTGCATAGGTAAGGATCTGGCAGAAGTCGGCAAGTCGCTTTATGCAGGAAAATCAGGAATTACTCTTGATTTGGCCCGCAAGGAAATGGGCTATCGATCCAGCCTCACAGGCTTTGTTGAGCGACCCGCATTAAAAGGTGTATTGGATAGACGTGCACGCGTGATGTTGCCTGAACAAGGAGAATATGCTTTCATGTCAACTACCGAAGCCTTGCGCAATGCCGGCTTGGACCAGGATTATATCGACCACAACGAGATTGGAATTATTTTCGGAAACGACAGTTCTGCCCAGCCAGTAATCGAAGCCATCGATATCATCCGCGATAAAAAAGATACCATGATGGTAGGTTCAGGATCTGTATTCCAGGTTTTGAATTCGACTGTAAATATGAATCTCGCCACGATTTTCAGACTCAAAGGAGTAAATTTTACGGTTAGCGCGGCATGTGCCAGCGGCTCCCATTCTATCGGATTAGCCTACATGTTCATCCGAAACGGTATGCAGGACTGCATTATTTGTGGTGGTGCGCAAGAAACCAATAAGTATTCGATGGGTAATTTTGATGCTTTAGGGGCATTCTCTATTCGTGAACATAATCCTACTGCAGCTTCGCGACCATTCGATAAAAACCGTGATGGCCTGGTTCCAAGCGGTGGAGCCGCCACCGTTATTGTGGAGAGCCTGAGTTCAGCAAAAAGACGTGGAGCTAAAATTCTGGGAGAGGTAATCGGCTACGGTTTCTCCTCCAATGGCGAGCATATTTCTAATCCGAGTGTTCAAGGGCCTGCCCGTTCCCTTCGGATGGCGATGAAATCGTCCGGATTGTCTGCAAAAGAAATCGATTATATTAATGCTCACGCTACCTCAACACCCGCTGGTGACACCAGTGAAGCCAAAGCGATCTTTGATGTTTTTGGCGATACTTTCAATCCTGTAAGCTCTACGAAATCGATGACGGGACACGAATGCTGGATGGCGGGCGCAAGCGAAATTGTTTATTCTCTGCTCATGATGGAGAATGGTTTCATCGCTCCCAACATCAATTTTGAAACCCCGGATGAAGATTCTGCTAAATTGAATATCATTGCAAAAACAATGAATAAGAATATTGACGTATTTTTGTCAAATTCTTTCGGCTTCGGAGGAACAAATTCTACTTTGATTGTTAAGAGATGGAAACAATAGTGATGGATAGATCTGCGACTATCAGTAAGATTAATGGGTTCTTGATGGAGGAGTTTGAGGTTGAAGAAGGCAAGATTACGGCTGAGGCTAACCTTCGCGAAACGCTCGAACTGGACAGTTTAGACTACATAGACTTGGTTGTGGTTATTGAAAATAATTTCGGTTTTAAGGTAAAAGCTGAAGATTTCGCATCCATCGTTACCTTTCAGAATTTTTATGATTATGTAATCGGCCGCCTGGAAGGGAAAGCGGCTTCTTAACCATGCCGCAGTGGCAAGGTAAATCGAAGGGCACTGTACTGGGTTACCAAATCTTTGTTTTTGTTTGCAAACACCTTGGAGTTTACCCTGCTTATTTCATTCTGAGGTTTGTAGCCTTTTATTACTTTTTAATTTCTTGGAATTCTTCGCGCCACACCTATCGATACTTTCGAAAGCACTTCAAATACAGTGGACTCAGTTCACTTATAAAACTCTATCAGAATTATTACGTCTTCGGCCAAACGTTACTGGATAAGTTTATTATCACAGCTGGTATTCCTCAAAGCTTCACCTTTCACCATGATGGAAGTGAGAACCTGGTGAAAATGATGCAGAATGGTAAAGGCGGAATTCTAATTAGCGGCCACGTTGGGAATTGGGAAGCAGCCGGACATTTGTTAAGAGATTTAAATGTTTATGTGAATGTGGTGATGTATGATGCAGAGCATGAGCACATCAAAGATTATCTGGGTAAACAAACCGGTGGCCCAAACTTCAACATTATTTTGATTAAGAATGACATGTCGCATGTATATGCCATTGGCGATGCTTTGCTGCGAAATGAATTGATCTGTCTTCATGCTGATCGTTTCCTGAAAGGAAATAAAACGGCAGCACTGAATTTTTTAGGTGAGCCTGCACTATTTCCAATTGGTCCATTTTTATTGGCTGCAAGCTTTAAAGCACCAGTGTCAATGGTATATGCATTTAAAGAAACATCCAAGCATTATCATTTCTACAGTAGCGAACTAATGCTTCGTCAAGAGCAGGAACCGAAAGAAAAATTTATCGAAAGGATGATGCAGACGTTCGTTGCAGACTTCGAGCAAAAAGTAAAAAAATACCCACTACAGTGGTTTAATTATTATAACTTTTGGGAAAAATAATGCTGGTTTCCCGTCACGATATTACTCGATTCATTCCGCAACGCGATCCCATTGTGATGGTGCATGAGTTAATAGAAGCAAATGACGAACAGGCTTCTACTTCATTTACGATCGAATCAAGAAATATATTTCTCTCCAATGGATATTTAGCTGAACCTGGATTGATAGAAAATATTGCTCAAACAGCTGCTGTACAAGCCGGATATCATTGCATGAAAAACAATATACCGGTACCCATTGGATACATTGCTGCGGTGAAAAATTTAAAAATCATAAATCTTCCAAAAGAGAATTCAATAATCAATACAAGAGTGAAAGTGACCAATAGAGTGTTGGATGTAACGGTGGTGGAAGGAATGATCGAGCAAGACGGAAAATTAGTATGCTCGTGTGAAATGAGAATATTTACAAGACTTCAATCTTAAAAAGTTACGAATATGAAAATCAATGTAACGATCATACTGTTGATGCTGATTGGAACGAGTGTTCTGAATGCACAGAGTCGAAGTGACATCTTCGATCCAAAAACTGAAATCACCTGGCTGGGTAATGATTTCAGTGCACTGAAATTAATTGGCGATCGCGAACGCCTTGGTTCTGAATCCGACATCTTGCGCTTGATGGAAGCATGGAATGATATAATGGTTGTTGAAGCCGAAAGGAAGTTTAATGTCGCTGTGGCAACGCACAGAAAAACAGTTGTAACCAATATTGATGTAACAAAAGAACATAATACTGAGCTGGATGTACATGCAATGTATTCAGACGACAAGAAAGATTATGTTCATTTGACAAAAGAAGGTGTAGCAGAAATTATTTCCAGCTACGATTTTAAAGGGTTGACGGGTATTGGCTTGATGTTCAACGTAGAGAGTTTCAGCAAGCTTAATGGGGAAGGTGCCGCATGGGTTACTTTCATTAATATTGAAACGAAAGAAGTATTGCTCACCGAGCGGGTGATTGGACATCCCGGAGGAATGGGTATGAGAAATTATTGGGCGAATGCCATTGCGGAAATTATAGAGCGCTTGAAGAAAGAATTTGAAGTGTGGCGTAAAAACAAGTAAAACGGTACTTAACAATATTCTTGAATGACATCTTTAAAAAATGAAGAGAGGAGAGGCGTTTCTGAGAAAGAGGTAGTCATTAAATCATTAACTCATCGAACCGCAATGAATGTTCGCTTCAATGAAGCCGACCCGCTCGGCATCGTTTGGCATGGACATTACCTGCGTTACTTTGAAGATGGCAGAGAAGATTTCGGGAAGGCTTATGGTTTATCCTACCTCGATTTTTATAGTCATGGCATCGCAGTTCCTGTTGTCTCAGCAGAATGTCAGTATAAAAAACCGCTGCGATACGGAGATCAGATGATCATTGAAACAACCTGTGTTAATTTAGTTTCGGCTAAACTACAATTTGAGTATAAAATTTTTGATGCTGCGAATAACGCACTTGTAGCATATGGTTCCACCATTCAGGTTTTTGTTGATGCGAAAACATTCGAACTACAATTAACCAATCCGGATTTTTTTGAAAACTGGAAGAATAAATATTTAAAATAAGCGCCATGAAGAAAGTATGGATGGCTGCTGATTGTGTTTTGTCTCCGCTTGGATTGACAACAGAAGAAAATTTCTCAAGCATTCAAAAGGGACTTACAGGTATTCATCAAATCCATGAAAGTGCATTGAGTACTATTCCTTTTTTTGCAAGTAGTATTCAGGATTTGACCATCGAATCGGGACAAACCCGATTTGAGAGTATGTGCAGTCATGTGATTCGTCATGTACTCAAAGGTGTTTCGTTGCCAAGTGAAAGAACGATTTTGATTCTTGCTACAACAAAAGGTAATATTAGTTTATTGGAAGAAAATCAACCCGATCATCCACGTATTCATTTGCACGCAACGGCTGCGTGGCTGGCCGGTCAATTTAAAATGAAATACCATCTTGTGGTTTCAAACGCCTGCATCAGTGGAGTAATGGCCATGCTCGTAGCGAAAAGAATGTTGCAAGGAAATCAATACGATCATGCAATTGTAGTAGGGGCTGATGTGTTGAGTAAATTTGTTATCTCCGGTTTTCAAAGCCTACAAGCGCTGAGTGATGAACCTTGCAAACCGTTCGATGAAAATCGGATTGGTATTAATCTAGGTGAATGTGCTGCCGCAACCATATTAACAACAAAGCCGGAAGTATTCCCAATCAAACCTACTATTCTTGTTCAGGGCGGAGGATTGAGTAATGATGCTAATCATATTTCAGGTCCATCCCGCACAGGGGAGGAGTTAAGTCTCGCTGTTCGTGATGCTCTAAAAGAAGCTGATCTTTCAGTAAGTGGAATTGATTTTATTTCAGCCCACGGAACAGCAACGATTTATAATGATGAGATGGAAGCGAAAGCATTCAATCTTCTCGGAATGTCAACGACTCCACTCAACAGCATGAAGGGATACTTTGGTCATACACTTGGAGCAGCCGGAGTGGTGGAGTCAATCATGAGTGCTCAATCTTTGATACATCAGGAACTCATCGGCACCAAAGGTTTTAAAGCATTAGGTGTTACAATGCCTTTGAATATCATACAATCACCAGAAAAAAAAGCAATTAAAACATGCCTTAAAACCTCTTCGGGTTTTGGCGGTTGCAATGCTGCATTAATTTTACGGAACGAAACCAACCAATAAATCATGGATTTTTTTGAACACGATGGACTTACCGCTCTTCAGGCGAAAGAAGAAGCTCAACGGATTGCCTTTGCACCCTTTGTTTTTCAAGCTACGCGTGTTTTGCGTGACTGCGGAATTTTAAAAGTCCTATACGAGAATAGAAAAGATGGGCTAACATTTTCTGAGATTATGGAAAAGGTTAACATGCCTGAATATGGCGTACGCGTTTTGGTGGAGGCTGGTCTTGGTATGAAACTCATTACCTTAAAAGATGGCTTGTATAACGCAACCAAAACAGCATACTTCATTTTGAAAGATGAGCTGACCCGCGTGAATATGGATTTTGTTCACGATGTGTGTTATCAGGGAATGTTTTATTTAGATGAAAGCATAAAGCATGAACGTCCTGAAGGATTAAAAGTATTGGGGCAATGGCCAACCATATATGAAGGACTTTCGAAACTGCCCCAGCATATTCAAAAGAGTTGGTTTGGCTTCGATCATTTCTATTCTGATAATGCGTTTCCCTACGTGTTGCCAGTTGTTTATAAAAACAAGCCAAAAAAATTACTTGACATTGGTGGCAACACCGGTAAATGGGCACGTGAAAGTTTTCAGTTTGATCCGGATGTGCAGATTACCATTATGGATTTACCGGGTCAGGTAGAAATGGCGCGTAAGCATCTTACTGAAATAGGTTTTGGAGATCGCATCAGTTTTTTTGAAACGAATATTCTAGATGAAGCCAATCCTTTTCCAAACGGCTTTGATGCAATTTGGATGAGCCAGTTTTTAGATTGTTTTTCAGAAGCACAAATCGTTTCCATTTTAAATCGATGCCGTAAAGCCCTGGTGCCAAATGGTTCAATTTATATTTTAGAAACGTTTTGGGATTGTCAACGCTTTGAGGCGTCTGCCTTTTCACTGCAACAAACTTCTCTG
>JANODK010000018.1:0-6441 GCA_031412655.1 Chryseolinea sp. | reverse complement strand
GTTGATTTTGTTGAAATAGGAATACAGCGGTATAAGGAAAAACAATTAAACCACCAGATTGCCTACCTGCACAAAAAAGCAAAAGAGCTTAATCTATCTTTGATTCCAATCCCATATGAATGAGTTCATTGGTAGAAGGGCAGTGATGAGGTTAGGTAGAGGTGTTAGGCGCCAGTCTCGAAAGAGCTGGCGCCTTTTCGTTTCACAACTCTTAACTCGAAACTTTAAACTCGAAACTCGAAACTTTAACTCAATCAAAATCATTATCTTTCTATACACATTTAAAGCGGGTTTGGTATGAAGCGATCATTGTTAATACTCATTGTGATCTTTGCTGCCTTCATTGGCGGAATTTTGGGATCCTTATTCACCATGCGTTTTTTTGATACTTCGGTAGCACCTTATCAATCCATAGAAGGAAGACAACAATTGGTGTTAACAGGGTATACAACGGATACAGCGTATCGTGTTCCAAAAGAAATGGACTTTTTAGCAACCGCTAGAAGAATTACACCCGGTGTTGTTCATATTCGAGTTGCTTATGGTCCTGGAGATTTCAGTGCAAACCCAATGTCTTTTTATCCGGAAGCGCCAACGCGATCATCTGGTTCTGGTGTTATTATTTCAGATGATGGATACATTGTTACAAATAATCATGTCATTGAAGATGCGAGCAGTATTGAGGTGGTGATGAATAATAATCAGCGTTACTATGCGAAGTTAATAGGCACAGATCCTACAACTGATTTAGCATTGTTAAAAATTCGAGCAAAGAATTTACCTTTTGTTCGCTATGGCAATTCGGATAAAGTAACTCCAGGCGAGTGGGTGCTTGCAGTAGGTAATCCGTTCGATCTTAACTCTACCGTAACAGCAGGCATTGTAAGTGCAGTAGCGCGCAACATAGGTATTCTGCACGATCGAAATAGTCTTCAGGTAGAATCTTTTATTCAAACTGACGCAGCTGTTAATCCGGGAAATAGTGGAGGAGCGTTGGTGAATTTGCATGGAGAGTTGATCGGAATTAATTCAGCGATTGCTACATCCTCCGGAAGTTATCAAGGGTATTCATTTGCCATTCCGGTAAGTCTGGTGAAGAAAGTAATGGATGATTTATTGGAGTTCAGAAAAGTGCAGCGGGGATTGTTAGGTGTTCAGATAACGAATGTGGATGCAGCGATTGCGGAAGAATTAGAATTAAATGTTAACCAAGGTGTTTTGGTTAGCCGCGTGAACAAAGAAAGTGCGGCAGAGAAATCAGGGATTGCAGTAGGCGATATCATTGTTGGAATTGATGGGCATCATGTCAACTCTGTTTCGGAACTACAAGAATGGGTTGCGAGAAATCGTCCGGGCAAAGAAATTAATGTATCATATTTGCGCGATGGGAATCAATATAATGTAACATCGCGATTAAAAAATATTGAAGGCAGTGACGCTGTTGATAAGAAGGAAGTTGTATACAGTTTGTCGGGAATGGATGTGGAAGATGCTCCTTATAAACTACTCACTACACTTCAGTTAGAAGGAGGAGTAAAAGTAAAATCAATCTCATCTGGAAAGTGGAAAGAAGCAGGTTTAAAAGCAGGATTCATCATTGCCTACATTGATAAGGTACCGGTCGATAATGTAGAGGACCTTAACCGCATTCTTGATTTCAAAAAAGGAGGCATTCTGGTCGAAGGATTTTACATTGATGGAAGCAAGGGAACATTTGGTGTAGAGTGGTAAGTCAAGGTTCCAGGTTCGAAGTTCCAAGTTCAAAGTTTCGGGTTCGTTACGCTTTTTAATACACCATTCTAAATTCTATATCCTGACTTCTAAATTCTTCTGAGCTTAAACTCCAACACGTGCCAACGTCAACACTTCAACACATTTTATTAGTTTTGCACCACTCATCTCATCTCATCAACTATGAAAAACTTCGGAATTAAAGAATCTCTTGCAGCACTTGGTGTAAAGAAAACAAACCTGGGTACTTCTACAGGAAAAAAATGGTATAGAACATCAGGCAAGCTGATCAATTCATATTCACCTGCGGACGGTAAACTGATTGGTTCTGTTTACGGATGTGATGAGAAGGTATTTCATCAGGTAACAATGAAGGCACAAGAAGCCTATAAAGAGTGGCGCAAATGGCCGGCACCGAAGCGCGGAGAAGTGGTTCGCCAGATTGGTGTTGCGCTGCGCAAATTCAAAGAACCATTGGGTAAACTCGTTTCGTATGAGATGGGCAAATCCTATCAGGAAGGTTTGGGAGAAGTACAGGAGATGATTGACATCTGCGATTTTGCCGTTGGACTCTCAAGACAACTACACGGATTAACGATGCATTCAGAACGACCTAATCATCGCATGTATGAGCAGTGGCATCCGATCGGTACAGTAGGTATTATATCGGCATTTAATTTTCCAGTTGCAGTATGGTCTTGGAATTCAATGCTTGCGTGGGTGTGTGGTGATGTGTGCATTTGGAAACCGTCTGAGAAAACGCCACTGTGTAGCATCGCTTGTCAGATGATTACCAATACTGTTTTCCAAAAGAATGGTGTACCCGATGGCGTTTCGTGTATCGTCAATGGTGATGCATTAGTTGGACAATTAATGGCGAAGGATGAAAGTATACCATTGGTTTCGGCAACTGGTTCGGTTCGTATGGGCAAAGCCGTTGCAAAAACAGTAAGTGAAAGACTTGGAAGATCACTTCTGGAACTTGGTGGCAACAACGCCATCATCATTACTGAAAATGCAAATCTTGACATGACTATTATCGGTGCAGTGTTCGGTGCTGTAGGAACAGCCGGTCAGCGATGCACATCAACCCGTAGGTTAATCATCCACGAAAGTGTATATGATGAAGTAAAGAATCGATTGAAGAAAGCATACACTCAACTTGCTATCGGAAATCCACTGGATGTTAACAACCATGTTGGCCCGTTGATTGACACACAGACTGTGAAAACCTATCAAGCTGCATTGAAAAAAATTGAACAGGAGGGAGGCAAGTTTTTGGTGAAAGGTGGTGTGCTGCGAGGAAAAGAGTACGCTTCCGGTTGTTATGTTAAACCAGCCATTGCAGAGGTAAAGAACGAATACAAAATTGTACAGGAAGAAACGTTTGCTCCGATATTGTATTTGATCAAGTACAAAACCATTGACGAAGCGATTGAAAAGCAAAACGGGGTAAAGCAAGGATTATCATCCGCTATCATGACCACCAGCATGCAGGATATGGAGCGTTTCCTTTCCAATGAAGGGTCGGATTGTGGCATTGCCAACGTAAACATTGGAACATCAGGAGCCGAGATTGGTGGAGCTTTTGGGGGTGAAAAGGAAACCGGAGGAGGGCGCGAATCGGGTTCAGACGCTTGGAAAGTGTATATGCGGAGACAAACCAATACCATTAACTTCGGAAACAGTCTCCCATTAGCCCAAGGTATAAAATTTGATCTGTAGACTTGTTTGTAAATCAGGATCAAAAACCTATTTTTATAAACCATTCACCAAAACTATGGCAGAGAAAAAATATCGCACCGTAATGCTTATCGATGATAATGAGATTGATAATCTTATTAATCAGAAAATGATTGAAGCGGCTTCAATCACAGAGAACATCTATACTCATACCGGGGCAAAGAGTGCGATCGAGTTTTTGAAAAACATGGAGAAGTTGGATGTGGCCGAATCCGTTCTTCCAGATGTTATCTTCCTGGATATTGACATGCCGTTGATGGATGGTTTTCAGTTCTTAGATGAGTTTGAGAAACTCACCAACATTGCCAAGAAGAAATGTAAAATCGTAATGCTTACCTCTTCTATCAATCCTCAGGATTTCAATCGTTCGAAGAAATACGAAAATGTTAAGCTTTATTTAAACAAGCCTTTATCGCACGAGAGCATCGTTAAGCTCGAGCTTTAAAACTACCAAGCTTACTAAGTAATTTTTAGAATTCAGTCAGCAGGTCAACAAAACGCTCATCGAGTTTGATGAGTTTTGTTGGTGCAAAGTATCCTACAGTTGTGGCAGCAAGGCGTGGCAATACTGCATTTATCTTCTTCACCTTTTCTTTCTTCGCTTCGCTGGTTGCAATCTTTAATATCTTAAGGAAGAGTTGAATGTTTTCGCAATCATCTTTTCCAAACATTCTGATTTGTCTTTGGATGCTATTCGATAGTTGATTGAACAACTCAAAATCTTTCAGCAAGGTATATTGCAATGCAAGCAAAGATTTGATCTCCAGCTGTGCATAAGGATATTTCTTGAGACTGACATCATTTAACAATCCATTGATCAACTTGGCCGCCTCATCAAATTTACCAATGTAGTAAGCAGATATGGCTTTGTACACCACATAAATAATGTGGCGGGGAATATCCAGCATGTCGACTTCGTAATCCAGAAATATTGTTTCGTTTTCTGCATACAAATCGGCTTCGTTACCGGTGCGGATATGACGCTCAATCTTTGAGATCAGAAATTGTGATGGGAATGTATAGGTTGAATAGTTTACCAATAAGTTTCCGCAGGCATCGTTTACTTCTTCAAAATACTTTTCAGCCTGACGATAAACTTTGTAGTGGTTGTAGTATTCCAGTTTCAGGAACTCGAATACCAGGTTTAAGTGATAGTATATGGAATCGAGGTGATAGCTTTCGAATATCTTCTGTACTTTGGCAAAGATGTCTTCAATCGATTCGCCATCCTGTTGCATATTGTCATCCACCTCTACGAAGAGACGGTGGAAAATATACATGCAGCTGTGGTAAACATATAATCGGTGCGACTCATAGAGTTTAGCCACGTTCTGCATTTCCTTCATCAACAAACTCAAGCCGAGCTTTTCTACTTCTCCACCGTTTAAAAGGAAGTCAGCATACTTCTTGAAATAATCCGCCAACATATCTTCTGCTTTATCCACGGCAAGCATGTAGGCAACGTGACGGTTATAAAGTTGTGAGTATTGGAAATAGTCTGGGGAATTTACGTTTAGTTTCTTGAGTGATTTATAGATAACGGTCAGCTCGTTGGCCAAATCGTAGTCTAATAATTCTTTTTCGAGCTTCTTCAGTGTTGCAACAGAAATTGCTTTTTTCTTAGTGAATAATACCTCGGTGATATTGGCCACTTTACGAAGTACATCGGTGCGGGGACTTTCCAATTGTCCCATCAGATACTCTTCAATCTTGAGATTCAACCTCGATCGCAGCGTGTAATATGCATTGGCGTTCACATCCAGTTCTGTCATCAGTTTTGTATCCGAAAGCTGGCGCTCGCGTAAGCCTTTTAATAGGTAGGCCGATTTCTCAGCGTTACTTTCTATCAGCGAATCATAAATTGCTTTGAAGTCTTTTTCGGAGAGCTGCTTGATGATGTTCTTAAGCTTTGCCATGAATGGGTTTAATCAATCTCAAAATTTACAAAATTTATCACAGTAAGCAACAGCTCTTTACGGGACTGGCCAAAAATCTTAGAGCTAAGTTTGTAGTTTTGCCCGCAGAGACAAAACCATTGACGCGTGTTACGCAGATACCGAATACTTCTTTTCATTCTTTTCTTACCCGGAATGGTATTGTGCCAGATTTCGCGTGAGCACCTTGCGGAGAGAAGCATCCAAAGGAAGAAGTGGGATCAGGCGTACAGTCAGTTGAAGAAGGCCATGCGCAAAGACTCACTCAACGTAGCGGCTCAATACGTTATGACGCACTATTTTTTTGATCGACAAAATCCCGCCTATCATATTGATTCAGCGTATCGCTACAATACAATGGCGAGCCTAAGTTTAACTAGGGCATCATCCCGCCAGCGCGATCGGTTGAAACGCTTCCCGATCGATAGTTTGATTCTTCAACATCTGCGTGAGCGAATTGATAGTGCCGCGTTTCAACGTGCAAAAGAGATCAACACCGAGCGCGCTTACCTGGATTTCCTATCCGGCTTTCCATCGGCAAATCAGCGCGATCGTGCAATCGAATTGCGAGATGAGGCTGCCTATCTGGACGCACTTCGTGAGAATACCTATGTTGCTTTTGAAGACTATCTCAAAAAATATCCGGAATCAATTCGGACTACTGAGGCAAAGAAACTTTATGAAACACTACTTTACAAAGCAAAGACAGCCGATCAGCATTTGTCAAGCTATAAAACATTTTTAGAAGCCCATTCTCAGTCTCCCTATCGCCAGGATGCCGAGTTGAATATTTTTGAAATCAGTACTGCAATCGGAACTGCAGAAAGCTATCGCGCTTTTCTCCACGAATACCCGCAAAGCTTTAAAGCGAAGCAGGCATTAAGTATTCTATTTCATATTTCAGCCGATGCCGATCTAATCGAAGATGCACTACTTCGAACTGACTCTTTGATCCGTGTATCAGAGTTGGAGAAGCATTATGTGATTCCTATTCTTCATGCCGGGTTGTTTGGATTTATGAATGATGTCGGGG